>JANOFP010000403.1:0-3113 GCA_031413675.1 Bacteroidota bacterium | reverse complement strand
GGTGTTCCGTCGTGTGCTTTTCCGTTCTCCCATATGCGCCCGTGCAAAAATTTTCACTACGTTTTTGGCCCCCCCCCCCCCCCCCCCCCCCCCTAGCCGTCCAGACCTTTGACTTTTTTCCAGACCCAAGAATTGCCTTTGGCAGCAACCGTCGTCTATCGATCAAAATTTAATAAAAAGAAATAATTAAACTTAAACAAAAAATTAATTAAACACTGTAAAGTACAAAGGTTAATGACAGATATTTTGCAATGGCTGGCTTCTGGTATGAGCCATGCACAAATCATAGAAGATTATCCTTCACTAAGAGAAGAACATATTCTTGCGGCGGTGGCATTTGCGGCCAACCGGGAAACAATGATTAAAATTATTGCGGCATAGTATGAAACTTTTATTAGATGCCAATATATCCTGGCGGCTGGTCGCCAAACTTAAACTCCATTTTGATGATTGCTTACACACTGATAATATTGGATTAGTAGTTCCGGCAAAAGATACTGAGATATGGGCTTATGCTGCTGCGGAAAATTTGATAATTGTAACAAATGATGATGATTTTCTTAACTTGACAAATTAAAAAAGGCTTTCCTCCAAAGGTTATTTTATTGCGAACAGGTAATCAGAGCAATATTTATATTGAGCAGGTATTAATTCGTCATAAGCAGGACATTAAAGATTTAAATGATTCTTCCGAGTATGGCTTCTTGGAAATATTCTGATTTTCGCTTTAGAACTTAATTTCACCCTTACGCTATTACCTCAAAAATCACCACCCCGATTTCTTTATCATTCTTTTTAGCATTCTAAACGCTGATGATAATTCTTTGGCCAGCGCATTAAATAACAAATGCCATCCAAAATTTTTGGATGGCATTTATTTAAAGTCAGACTATTTTTTTTAATTCCCCAATACTACAAACAACGCATAAATGATTGAAGCCAGCAAAGGCAACCAGGCTACCCAAACAAAAGCAACAAAAGCAAGTAGCCAGAGTACTAACGTAATCCAGAATTTAGTATTAATTTCTCCCTGATGCAGATACACAGCAAGCGGTGGTAAAAGAATAGCAAGGATTACTAACAAAATTGTATTTGTATCAGTTTCTTTTCCTTCTTTCTTTGCTTTTATCTGAGCAAATAATTCTTTCTTCAATTCTTTCAGCTTTGCTTTCTTCTCTTTTCTCGATAATGTCTTAAATTCTGCCACAGCAGCTTTTACGGAAGCAGGATCAGGTTCAATAGCTGTTATAGCGGGTACTATGACAGCCGCTGATGAATTATTAAATGTGGGGGTAATCAATAAAGTGGCTAACAGGAAAAGAACAATTTTTCTCATAGTTGATTTTTTGATATTCCGGTTAAGCCGGAACTGGTTTTGAATTGAATTTCGAAAACTAAAAATATCCAATCATTTGGAGTAAACAAAAAAATAGTCCCGCAAATGCGGGACTTGTCGTAAAAAAATATCAACAGGTGTGAATAGGTTTACCTGTCGGTCGTCAGATTAAATAATATCGAGTGCTTTTACAAACGAAGTGGTTACAAAAGGAAGCAGGAGTGTAAGCCATTCCCATTGTGTATAAATAGCAAATAACAATGCAGCAGTTGAAACGAAAAACGCCAACCAGTAAAGTCCTTGATATTTCTTCTTATTTTCCATTTTGTAAAATTTGATGCAAATGTAATGAAGCAATTGCAGATTTCTGATTTCAAATTGCAGATTTTTCCAGACTGATTGAAAATTTCCTACCTTTTTCCGGGTTTAAAAAATAGAATAGCAATTGCACTTGCTAAAATACCTGTAATTGCAATGATGAATTTTAATTTTACCAGTAAATGAAAAAACCCAATTCCGTCAATCGTTTCCGGTTTCCTCAACCATTTTAATAAATGCAGGTTTTCATATATATCAAAACTCCATGCGGCTAATTGTAAACCTGCTAAAGCAAATAGAACACTGCGTAACAATTTCATATTTACTCTTTCTCTTACCAGCATACAAATACTTGCAATACCTGGAAAAACCCCAGCCATAAAAAAGAAATCGAAATAAAGATGGTAACCAACAATTGTCCGGGCTTTCTCATTCAAACCTGCTACTGTTTTTAATAACCCCTCTTTATCCAGATACAATTCAAGATCCAGAATGGTAAATAATTTCCCATTGCTGATAAATTCATCTTCCATCCACTTCATACAAAATAAGCTTGCTAAAAACAGTCCAAAGCAGAAATAGAAAAGCTTTTTCCAATTGGTAACGATTGCGGACATATACATTCAATTTAAGGTGAATATAATTAATTGCCTTATTAACTTTAATTTTTATGTTCAAGGCTTTAAATTTAACTGGAAGCCAATACTTTTTCACCAGCGAACCAACTTAGATGAACCTTCATTTTTTTCTAAAATACAGTACACGTTACGGTCAAACACTATGGATAAAATTTCAACCGGTAAATTCGGATGATGTTTCACTACAACAAATTTTTCCGCTTCAACATTTGAATGAAGAAGTTTGGGAGTTTAAATTGGATTTGCCTGCAGGTCAAAACGCAATTCATTATCACTATTTTTTAAAAGGAGAAGATGGATTTCCGATAGATGAAGGCGAAACAGAACGTACCATTTATTTTACAGATTCCACAATAACTGAAATAGAAATCATAGACACCTGGAACTATGCTGGTGAATATGAAAATGTTTTTCATTCAGCAGCGTTTTCAAATGTACTGTTTGCAAAAAAAAACAAACCGAAAAAAAAGGATAAAATTCCTTCTGGCTCACAACAGTTTCGGGTAAAAGCTCCCTTACTTAAAAAAAACGAAGTAGTTGCATTGATTGGCAGCGGAAAAACATTGGGCAACTGGAATACAATTGAACCCTTGTTGATGATAAAGCAAGGCGAATGGTGGACAGCAAATACAAATATTCCGGCAGGTACAAAAATTAAGAGTATAACGAATAGTACGACTTTCGTAATCGACACTGCAACCACTGGGACTGGAACAAACAATGCTTTAACCTTTACAGATAGAAGACTTACGAATGCAGGTTGGGTAAAACAAGGCACTAGTGGGTTGGGAACTTCCTCACCTTTATTTACAAAAATTTAT
>JANOFP010000402.1:0-4023 GCA_031413675.1 Bacteroidota bacterium | reverse complement strand
ACCTACAATACAACATTTACCCCAACCTCTTGCTACCAATGCAGCATGTGAAGTCATACCTCCCTTTGAAGTAAGGATCGCTTGAGATTTATGCATTCCATCAACATCTTCTGGTGAAGTTTCTTCTCTTACAAGAATTACTTTTTCTCCGCCCATTGCCCAATCCACTGCATCGTTTGAAGAAAAAACAACCCGACCTTTTGCACCTCCGGGTCCTGCCGGTAATCCTTTTGCAATTACCGGGTTTGTTTCTTCGGCTTTGGGATCAAGCATTGGAAGTAACAACTCAATAAGTTGATTGGGCCCAACCCGCATAATTGCAGTTTTTGCATCAATTAATTTTTTTGCATGCATCTCTGTTGCCATTCGTACTGCAGCAATGCCATTTCTTTTACCAACCCGGCATTGTAACATATAGAGTTTGCCTTTTTCAATAGTGAACTCAATATCCTGCATATCCTTATAATGTATTTCCAATCTTTTTTGATAACCATTTAATTCTTTATACAATTTGGGCATCATTTTTTCCAGTGTGGTGAACTGTTCGCTTTGTGCATTTTTTGAATATTCATTTACCGGTGCCGGAGTTCTTATTCCCGCCACCACATCTTCTCCCTGTGCATTTACCAGGTATTCGCCATAAAATTTATTTTCTCCTGTTCCGGGATTTCTTGTAAAAGCAACACCGGTACAACTGTCATTGCCCATATTTCCAAATACCATAGCCTGCACATTTACTGCAGTGCCCCATTCATCGGGAATTTTTTCTATGCGACGGTATTCAATTGCACGTTTTCCATTCCAGCTGCTGAACACAGCACCAATTCCACCCCATAACTGCTCCCATGGATCATCTGGAAATTCTGTACCTAACACTTTTTTCACTGTTCTTTTATAATCTTTTATCAAATCTTTGAGTTCGTCCACTGTTAATTCTGTATCGCTTGTATAGCCCCGAAGGTGTTTGATATGTTCCAGTTTTTCATCCAATATTTTACGAATACCTTTTCCGTTTTTTATTTCATGATTGTTCCCTTTTTCCATCACCACATCTGCATACATCATTATCAACCTCCGGTATGAATCGTAAGCAAACCGTTCATTGCCACTTTGCGCTATCAGCCCTTTAATTGTTTTCGCATTCAGACCTACATTTAAAACCGTTTCCATCATACCCGGCATACTACGCCTGGCACCGGAACGAACTGAAACCAATAATGGATTTTTTTCATCGCCGAATTTCTTGCCCATCAGTTTCTCCATTTTTTCCAGAGAAACTTCAACCTGATTTTTTATTTCCCGTGGGTAAGTCTTTTTATTTTCATAATAATATGTACACACCTCAGTAGATACAGTAAAACCAGGAGGTACAGGTAACTGGAGTTTAGGATGTCCCGCCATTTCTGCAAGGTTGGCGCCTTTACCACCCAATAAATTTTTCATTGATTCATTTCCGTCTGCTTTGCCACCGCCAAAGAAATAAACATACTTGCGTGGCTTGATTGTTTTTTTCATAATAAGTCAATTATTCTGCATAATTAATACGTGTAAGTTTAAATGATCCCTATTTTGATCAATGAAAAAACTGATTATGCTCATATAAATGCAACTCTATTTAGGAAGAGTATCGGCAGCTTAAAGTAAATTGCACCCATGACTGCCCTTCGCAAAACCCGGGGTAACAATACAAATGACTAATTATTTAGAAGGCTTGAATGAAAGGCAGAAAGAAGCGGTACTTCATATTGACGGACCCTTGATGATAGTAGCCGGCGCAGGCAGTGGAAAAACAAAAGTGCTTACTACCCGTGTTATACACCTGATGGCAAAAGGAGTAGATTCTTTTAATATTCTTGCTCTCACATTTACCAATAAGGCAGCCAAAGAAATGAAAGAACGAGTGGAGCATATTTTGGGAAATAACGAAGCAAGAAATTTATACATCGGCACTTTTCACTCGGTATTTGCAAGAATTTTGAGAGGTGAGGCTAATAAGATTGGCTACCCGAACAATTTTACTATTTACGATACGGATGATGCGAAGAGTGTGGTAAAAACGGTTGTGAACGAGTTGAATTTAGATGATAAACATTATAAACCATCCACCGTTTACAACCGGATTTCTTCAGCAAAAAATGCGTTGATTGGCCCCCTAGAATATGCAAACGACTATTACTTACAGCAGGAAGATATGCGCAGCAACCGCCCGGATATTGCACAAATTTATGACGCATACACAAAACGTTGTTTTAAGAATGGTGCAATGGATTTTGATGATCTGTTGTTGAAATTCTATGAGCTATTGAAAAATGTGCCGGAGAGCTTAAGTAAATACCAGCGAAAATTTAAATACATTTTAATAGATGAGTATCAGGATACCAACCCGGCACAGTATGAGATAATAAAACTATTAGGCGCCATGCACGAAAATGTTTGTGTGGTAGGGGATGATGCGCAAAGTATTTATAGTTTCCGGGGCGCCACAATTGAAAACATTTTACAGTTTCAAAAAGATTATGACAATGTAAAGGTGGTAAAGCTGGAACAAAACTACCGCAGTACACAAAGCATTTTAAAAGCAGCGAATGAAGTAATTAAAAATAATAAAAGTCAGATACCAAAAGATTTGTGGACGGAAAATGCGGAAGGAGAAAAAATTCGTTTAGTAAGAACGATGACAGATAATGAAGAAGGAAAATTTACTGCCGATACCATTCAGGAACAAAAACTGCGCAATCATTATTACAATAAAGATTTTGCAATACTCTACCGCACCAACGCACAAAGCCGTTCATTTGAAGAAAGTTTGCGCCGCATGAGTATTCCCTATATTATTTATGGCGGTATTAGTTTTTATCAGCGAAAAGAGATAAAGGATTATCTCGCCTATTTAAGAATTATAGCAAACCCGCAGGATGAAGAAGCACTGAAACGAATTATCAATTATCCGGCAAGAGGTATTGGAAAAACATCTGTTGATAAAGCAATACTGGCTGCTAATGAAAACAATATTTCGTTTTGGGAAGTATTGCAACGGGCAAAAGAGTTTGGTTATAAAGGCGGCACACTGGAATGCATTGAAAATTTTGTGCAGATGATAAAAAGTTTTGCAAGTATGCTTACAAAACAAAATGCGTATGACCTTTCCGTTCACGTAGGCAAACAAACCAGTTTTGTGAAAGAACTTTTTAATGACAAAAGCACTGAAGGTCTGGCACGATATGAAAACATTCAGGAATTACTTAACTCCATTAAAGAATGGATTGAAAGTCCCGATAATGAAGATGGCGAACTGGTTGATAAAAGTTTAGGCAGCTATCTTCAGCAAATTACATTACTCACCGATGCAGATGCAAAGGACCCAAATGCTGATTGTGTAAAACTAATGACAATACATGCTGCAAAGGGATTAGAATTTCCGGTTGTATTTGCGGCGGGTCTGGAAGAAATGCTTTTTCCAAATGCACTTAGCATAAATACAAGAGAAGAATTAGAGGAGGAGCGGAGATTATTTTATGTTGTGATAACAAGAGCTAAACATAAACTTTGGATTACGTATGCCAATACCCGTTATCGTTTTGGTTCGTTGGTACAAAATGAACCCAGCCGTTTTATAGATGAACTACCCGAACAATTCGTTGATAAAAGCTATGCGGGTGGTGCAAAAAATTCTGGTTCATCGTTTGGCAACGGAACTGCTTTTGAAAGAATGCGTGGATGGGGAGGTCAGTCAGGAAATCAGTCGGCGGTCGGCAGTCGGGAGCCTGCTAAAAAATCCACAGGATCCCTCGGAGAAAGGCCATCTTATTTAACTCCAACAACGAGACCACAAACAAAAGAACATACACCATCACCTGATTTTGTAGCCAGCGATACAAGTAATTTACAGCCAGGCCAAAAAATAGAACACCAGAAATTTGGTTTTGGCGAAGTAATGAAAATGGAAGGAGCAGCACATAATCCAATTGCTACTGTTTTGTTCGAATTGAACGGAGAGAAAAAGATAATGCTGAATTATGCAAA
>JANOFP010000401.1:0-10291 GCA_031413675.1 Bacteroidota bacterium | reverse complement strand
GCGTCAGGGTCCGACATCCTCGTTCAAGGATAGACAGGCATCCGTTACGATTGCGGCGCTAAAAGAGGCAGGAATCACAGAGATGTATGGCATTAGCTATTACCCCACACTTACTTCAGAAATCATATTTTAAACCTACAGCTATTAACTTTGAGACACAACAAGGACCCTCTTCGGTGATCGGTACACTTGCCTGTGCAAATATGGTCGGATGTGAAGTCTACAAGGTAATTATTGGACAACCATATGAGTGTGTTCCAGTCTCATGGCAGTTTGATCCATATGTGAGAAAGTTTCGACGGTCTAATCTCCTATGGGGTAACCGCAATCCGATGCAACTCCTCAAAAAATGGTACTTAAAAAACGTTTTGAAGTGGAAATTATGAAATGTAGTTTTTTCGTCAAGGAGATGCGTCACGGAAAGAACGACACGAGGATGTACTCGTCTGTCGTGAATGCCCCGTAATGCTCTCTCCCCAAGTTGCTGTTTCAACATTACCTTCATGCAAATATGCTTTTGTAAATGTGTAACCGAGAAATAATTTAAAATCGCTATAACCCAGTTTAATATTTGTTTCCATACCCTTACTGTCGAAATGCCCATTTACATTTGTAAATAAATAGTACATGGATGGTTGCTGTATTAAAATCAAGGGATCATGAATCCGTGTATAAAAGAAAAGATGATTAATGCTGAAACTGATTTTATCATCCGCAAATTTTGTACGGTAATTAATATCCGCATTTACGCCATAACTCCTCTCCATCGTATTTACATCCTCATCAACCGGTAAAATATTTTTGTACTGAAGTCTTTCACTTTCTTCAGTAAAAAAATTAGGTGTTTTATAACCCAAGCCTCCACCGATTCTTGAAGAAAGTTTAGAAGAAAATTTAAACAGCATTGAAATACGTGGTAACAATGCGAAACCATAATCTTTTACAAAATCGCTACGCAAACCTGTTTCAAGATTAAACCGTTCATTTACTTTATAATTATTCTGAACAAAAATGCCTGTTGTAAGTTGTTTGTAATCCCGGCCATTATAACTTGCAGTTACCGGAAGCACTTCATCAAAATTATCAGTCAGCAGGTTAACACCGGCTATCCATTCTGATTTTTCGCCATGGTTAGCATAAGTAGCTTCGGTAAAACTTGAATTTTGCATTCCATTAAAATCATTAGCAGAAGTTACCGTTAATAATCTTTTAAAACGATTGACGCTGTTTTTGATTTTAATACTGCTATTCTTTCCGAACCTCCGTTCAAACGAAAATTGTGTGCTGATCCTGTCTGTATTGTTTACCTCGGTATAGCCAGATGTTTTATTGCCTTTAATAAATTCTATATCACCGCCGGTTCTTTTTTCCGTTGTAACATTTAAGCCAAACTGCAAATCCGTTTTTTCATTTATATAAAAGAAAAGTTTGGGGTTAATCGTATAACGTTCAAATTTTGGAATAGCTGTTAACCCAATATCAGCCGGATCAAAAGCTTTGTTGCTATTGCGTGATGCAAATAGAGTAAGGCCTGTTCTATTAAATTTCTTTCCATAAAAACCACTGGAATTAATTCCGCCAGCATTTGTAAGATCAATATGAAATTTCAATTCTCTTTCCTCAGTTGGTGTTTTTGAAATAAGATTTACTAAACCGGCAATAGCGCCACCACCATATAATGTAGATGAAGAACCCTTAATAACTTCAAACTGCTTTAAATCGAGCGGTGGTGTTTGTAATAAACCCAACCCCCCGCTAAAGCCTGCGTATAATGGAAATCCATCGCGAAGTATCTGGGTATATCTTCCATCCAGTCCCTGGATACGTATGGAAGCATTTGCGGATAATGCAGATGTTTGTTGTGTAGTAATGCCTGTACTTTCATTCAGCACCATTCGTATATCACCCGGTTTCATATTTGCTTTTTCATCCAGTTCTTCTCCTGCAACAAACTCAACTCTTGTTGGAATATCCCGGATGGTTCTTGTACTCCGTGTAGATTGAATTACAATTTCTTCTTCCTCTTCTTCCTGTTCCATCATTTCAATTTCCAAAAATTCCCCTGTAAATGGAATGTTGATTGTTTCTTTTTTCTCTTCAAATCCGACAAAAGAAACTGTGATAACATATTTCCCTGACGGAATATTGGCGAATAAAACAATACCGTTGCTATCTGTTGCTTCAGTTTTTTTCAAATTGGCAATTGAAATAGTTGCGCCACTCAATTGCTCCTTGTTAGCACCGTTAATAATTTTCAATTTAATAGTATGTTGGCTATAACTAACTACAGCAAATAGCAATGCTGCAAGGCATATCAATGTTTTTTTCATTTATAAAAATTAGGGTTTAAGAAAATGATTCAATAGCATTATTTCTTAAACTGTTCGCGGAGGTTGCCAGATAGCCTGCAAAATATAAGATCGAATCTCAGCATTTATTTCGGAGGAGGAGGATGAAAATATAAAAGAAGAGAAATCATCAATTGTCAAGTCAGAAATATAAACATGTGTTGGACAGCAGGCGCAAATACAAAATGGGGTACATCCCTTTTCTTCGTCTTCATGCTCACTGTGATTGACCTGCTCTGTCATTGGCTGACTTTCACATTCCCCGCTATCACTGCATGGTATTGCAGCAAGCAGCAAAAGATAAAACGCCATTATAAAAGTGAAAATTTTCATTGATGTACAAAAATACACACCGTCCCATTAATTATTCAATAAAGACTGGAAAAATTATCGCAACAACAGTTCACAAGGCTTAAGCCCTGTATGTTTTTTAAACGCAGTAGAGAAATGGGAAATAGAAGAATAACCGAGCAAAGCACTTACTTCTGTTACACTCAATCCTTTTTCATACAATAAATATTTTGCATGTTCCATCCGCTGGCTTTGATAAAAATCAAAGATGGTGGTACCAAACATTTCCTTAAATCCTTTTTTCAGGTAACATTCATTAATAGCCACTTTGCGGCTTAGTTCCTTAATCGTGATGGGTTCGCCGATATGTTGAATAAGAATTTCTCTTGATTTTAAGATTTTTTCCCGGTCAGCTTCATTCGCCAAAAACTTGCAATTGATAACATCAATTTCTTTTTCGCCCAGCATACAATCCAAACTATATAGCAACAACATTTGAGTTTGTGCATTGATAAAAATATTTTCCAGGCTGTCAGAGTACGTATGATTGAGTAACCCTTCCAACACCATTCTTGTTTTACCACATAGCGGCAAAATTTTGCTGAAAGAAGATTGGTGATTGAATGTGAGAATATTTTCTGAAACCGTATCCGTTGTTCGGCGAGGCTTTACAAACTGAGATAATTGTAAAGGTGAAAAACGAAAGCTAACCACATCCACACTATCCACTTTTTCCACGCAGTTTTTAGATGCGCTGAACTGACACATATCACACTCAGTATCTTTTTTACGGCAATAGACATTTCCACTTACACAGAACCGTAGTTCAAGAAAATTTTCTTTCTTGCTTGATTTTTCAAAATGATAAACCAACATACCGGTATCATCAATATTCCATTGAAGATTGCGGTGGTATCTTTTAATCGTGTATTGAACAGATCCCGGAATCTGATTCGTTTTTTCCTGAAGCAAAATCATATCGTTCTGCATCAGATTTTGCTTATACGCCACATTTAATATATCCTGGGGATTATGCATTGGGGAACAAATTTACAAAACATTCGGGAGAAAACGGATTGATGTATGTTAAGGGTTGGAAAACCTCCCCCTCAATCCCTCTCCAAAAGAGAGGGAAGCAGTCCACAGCCCTCGCTTAATCAACGATTACTAGTCATCGTGAATAATTTTTTATAAAGCAATTTGGTGTTTGGAAGTCCCCTTCGGGGGATTTAGGGGGCCTCTAATCAAACTCATATCCAATATCTGACCGGTAAAAAATTCCATCGTAAGATATTTTTTCTAGTGTCATCAAAGATTTTGCAACTGCAAAAGAAATGCTATTCCCAAAAGAAGTAACACATAGTACGCGGCCGCCGTTGGTAATTATTTTACCATCCTTATCAGAAGTGCCTGCATGAAATATTATGCTATCGCCTGTACTGTTAAGTCCGTTAATCTCCAATCCTTTTTTATATTCGCCGGGATAGCCACCACTTGCCGCCACTACAGTACATGCACTGCGTTTATCAATTTCCAAATTCACTTCGTTTAGTTTTTGATCAGCAGCTGATTTCAACAGTTCTACCAAATCATTTTTTAATCGCGGTATTACTACTTCAGTTTCAGGGTCGCCCAAGCGGCAATTATATTCTATTAGATAAGGCTCATCATTCACTTTTATCAAACCGAAAAAAATAAAACCACGATAATCTAATCCTTCTTTATGCAATCCATTAATAGTTGGTTGAATAATTCGTTCATCCACTTTTTTCATAAACAGATCATCTGCGAATGGCACAGGGCTGATAGCACCCATACCCCCTGTATTCAATCCGGTATCTCCCTCGCCCACTCTTTTATAATCTTTTGCTTCGGGTAGTGTGATATAATTTTTTCCATCTGTTAATACAAAAACAGAAAGCTCAATACCACTCAAAAATTCTTCAACAACAACCCGCTTACTTGCATCACCAAATTTTGCCCGCTGAATCATCAAATCAAATTCAGCCAACGCTTCAAATACACTTTCACAAATCACAACCCCTTTACCTGCAGCTAATCCATCTGCTTTTAAAACAATTGGCAAGTGGTGGTTGCTTAAATACTGTATTCCACTTTCATAATTATCTAATGTAAATTCTTGATAAGCAGCTGTAGGAATATGATGACGCATCATAAATTGTTTGCTGAATGCTTTGCTGCCTTCTAATTGTGCACCGTCTTTTGATGGGCCAATAATATCAAGATGCTTCAGCTTTTCATCTGCAATTAAAAAATCAGTAATGCCTCTTACCAGGGGTTCTTCCGGTCCAACAATTACCATATCTATTTTTTCATCAATGCAAATTTTTTTTATAGCATCAAAATCGTTCACACCTGCTTCCAGATTTTTGCCACACTGTGCCGTGCCCGCATTACCCGGTGCAATAAATAATTTTTCGCAGAGTTTGCTTTGAGAAATTTTAAGAGCCAGTGCATGTTCCCGACCGCCAGAGCCTAACAAAAGGATATTCATTTCTATGTTGGTTTTATAACTATTAAAGGGCAAGCGAATATCGGACAGGAATGTGAAAGATAAAAAGGAAAAAATCCATCTAATTAAATTTCCTTATTTTGGCTAACCATTACCCGGGCCTGACCTTTCTTTTTTTTATTAACTAAAATCGATTGTATGAATCAAGCTGCGGCTTCAAAAGGACATCCTAAAGGATTGTATGTATTGTTTGCAACTGAGATGTGGGAACGGTTCAATTTTTATGGTATGCGGGCCATTCTTGTTTTATTCATGACTAAGGCCCTGCTGTTCGACGATGTTTTTTCTTCCAAACTGTATGGCAGTTATATAAGTCTTATCTACCTATCACCCTTAGTGGGAGGATATATTGCCGATCGTTATTGGGGAAATAAGCGATCTATTCTTGTTGGTGGTATAGTAATGGTGATTGGTGAGCTTATTTTATTTGCTTGCGGAACTGTTTATCATTCTTCCCCTGATTTATCAACCTTGCTTTTTTTTACAGGTTTGGGATTTATGATTGCCGGAAATGGATTCTTTAAACCCAATATATCATCACTTGTTGGACAGCTTTATCCTGCAAATGATATCCGGAAAGATTCAGCTTATACCATATTTTATATGGGTATTAATATTGGAGGAATGATGGGACCATTTATATGTGGATTTTTTGGCGATACCGGAAACCCTGCTGATTTCAGATGGGCCTTTTTGGTTGGCGCAATAGCGATGGTGATCAGTATCATTGTTCAAAAAATTTATCATGATAAATATGTACTTACGCCGGAGGGCAAAATTTTAGGGTTAACACCCGGGCAGGAACAAGTGATAGACCCAGTAAAACCCGATACTCTGAAAAGCGCAGTTGCTGCTCCGCCAAAATTTTCATTGAAACCACTTGTTATCATTTTGGGGATGCTTGCATTCGCAGGTATTACGATTGGATCAATGTACCTCGACACAAAGTATGATTATCTTTTTTACTTGCTATCCGGTTCTTTTATTTTTATCATATTTCTGATTTTCTCTGATAAAAATCTAAACAAAGAGGAAAAGCAACGCATATGGGTGATGATCATTATTGCTTTCTTCGTCGTTTTCTTTTGGGGTGCCTATGAACAAACAGGTGCATCACTGGTGTTTTTTGCTGACAGGCAGACAAACACTAACCTCTGGGGCAATTATAATATGCCGGTAAGTTATTTTCAATCTTTCAATTCTGCCTTCATTATTATTTTCGCCCCGCTATTCGCATGGGTTTGGTTAAAAATGGGGAAAAAGCAACCAGCAACACCAACTAAAATGGGAATCGGGTTAATCTTCTTAGCATTGGGTTATTTATGGATTGCGTATGGAGTTAACAATATTAATGAGGCTTCTAAAGTGAGTATTATCTGGTTAACCGGTTTGTATTTATTACATACATGGGGTGAATTATGTTTATCCCCTATTGGTTTATCATTATTCAATAAACTGGCACCTTTAAGATTTGCTTCATTGTTGATGGCTGTATGGTTTTTAGGAAATGCCGGTGGTAACAAATTAGCTGGTGTATTAAGTGCTTTGTATCCTGGCGGAGGAAAGACGACCAGTTTTTTGGGGTATCAAATGACCAACCTGTATGATTTCTTTATGTTGTTTGTGTTTATGGGAGGCATTGCGGGTATCATTCTTCTTTTGCTTTCTAAAAAATTGCAAAAGATGATGCATGGTATAGTATAAGGATTGTTATTCAGAAATGCAGTTTTGTGTTTCATCATTTTTCGGATCAGCAATAGGAAAGAGATTTGTTATGGATATTAAAATTGAAGTCTAAAAGAAGACTAAGACATCTTTTTTATTTTCACTATCTTACTTTACCAAAAATCAATTGTTATGAGTGAAAAGCAATTCAAACCATTTGTGCCGGCAGAAACACAAATGGCGGAGCTTACCATCAAGTCAATAATTACCGGCGCCATATTCGGGATCATATTCGGAGCTTCCACTGTTTACCTGGCATTAAAGGCAGGCTTGACAGTTTCTGCATCCATTCCCATTGCAGTGATAGCAATTACTTTGGGTAGAAGATTTTTAAAAACTACTATTCTTGAGAATAATATTATTCAAACAACCGGTTCTGCCGGCGAAAGTATTGCAGCAGGCGTTGTGTTTACTTTGCCGGGTTTTTTGTTTTTAAGTGACCCTAACAGTGCCAATTTTTTCAATTACTTCACTATTCTAATACTTGCCATCTTTGGTGGAATACTGGGAACATTAATGATGATACCCCTCCGTCGTTCGCTGATTGTACAGGAACATGGCACATTACCCTACCCGGAAGGAACAGCCTGTGCCTCTGTATTAAAAGCGGGTGAGAGAGGAGGTGAGTTTGCCAAAACTGCATTTATGGGTCTTGGTTTTGCATTTGGATATGCCATCCTCCAAAAAATATTTCATGTAATTGCTGAAACACCAGCATTCTTCACTAAGCAAACAAACAAAATCTTTCCCTCTGCAAAAGTAAGCGGAGAAATTACACCCGAATACCTGGGAGTTGGTTATATCATTGGAGCAAAGATCGCTGGTGTATTAGTAGCCGGAAGTGTGTTAAGCTGGTTTGTATTAATTCCTCTTTTGGCATCGTTGATAAGTCCGGATATAATTGCAGGGCAATTAGCCAAGCTTGGTTACCTGACAGATATTACAAAAGCTGGCGGGCCCGGTGGGTGGGATCCTGTTACACATAATTTTGCAGATTGGTCAACAGCTATATACCGTGCTTATATCCGACAGATCGGCGCAGGTGCTGTAGCAGCCGGAGGATTTATAACATTGATAAAAACAATACCTACTATTATTTCTTCTTTCAAAGGAAGTATGGGCTCTTTGAAAAAAAGTGGAGGCATTAATGCTGATTCACAAGTTCCAAGAACAGAAAGGGATCTTTCGATAAAAGTAGTAGGTATCGGTAGCCTTATTTTGCTATTGGTTATTGCTTTAATGCCAAGTACACTTATTCCAGGTAGTAATATCGGGAGTAAACTGTTGCTGGGATTATTGGTTATTATTTTCGGAGCATTCTTTGTTACTGTATCATCACGGATAGTTGGTTTGATTGGATCTTCCAATAACCCTATCAGCGGTATGACAATCGCTACCCTGATGGGAACTTGCCTAATTTTTATTGCCGTAAAATGGACTGGCCAGATATATGAACCAATGGCTTTGGTGGTTGGCGGCATGATATGTATTGCGGCAGCAAATGCCGGCGCCACATCACAGGATCTGAAAACAGGATATTTAGTTGGTGCTACTCCTAAATACCAGCAGATAGCTTTATTTGTCGGAGCGATTGTTTCTTCAATTGCCATTGGTGCAACTATAAAAATACTTGATCAACCCACTGCTGAAATGGCGGCACAGGGAATTCATCATGCCATTGGTACGGATAAATATCCTGCTCCACAGGGTACATTGATGGCAACATTAATAAAAGGAATTCTTTCTTTTAATCTTGACTGGCAATTTGTATTGGTAGGCGTGTTCATCGCTATAGTAGTGGAACTCTGTGGTATTAAAGCTTTGAGTTTTGCCATTGGTATTTATCTTCCCTTATCAACCACACTTCCCATTTTCATTGGCGGTGCTATCAGGGGTGTTGTTGAATGGAGACAGAAAAAGAAAAAAATTGTAATAGCTCCGGAGGAGGAAGATCTTGGAAAAGGAAACCTGTTTGCAACCGGCCTGGTGGCGGGTGGCGCATTAGCCGGTGTGCTCGTAGCTATTCTCTCTTCTATTGATAGTGTGAATACAAAACTGGGCGAAGTAAATGCGGAGCATGGACTGACAAATTCACTTGGGTACGAAGGTTATAAATGGCTAGGCGTTGCTTTCTTTGCGTTGATGGGCATTGTTCTATATAGAATTGCGATAAAAAAGAGTAAGAGTTTATAAATTTTTTCTCTAATTAGAAACCCGTTACAAGTATTGCGTAACGGGTTTTTTAATTTAAAATTTGATATTTATATAAATTTCAAATACTCGTATTGCTTGCCCAATATCTTTACATCATCTGTTTGCAACCATTTCTTTAAAACTGTAGCATACACATTTTTAAAATCAATTTTATGTTTCAAATCTCCTTCATCCAAATCAGCAAGGTTGGGCATTTCGTTGATAATGCCTTTTTGTTTTAAGCCACCACCGATGAACAGCATATTATTGCTAGTACCATGATCGGTTCCGTTACTTGCATTCTGAGCCACACGTCTTCCAAATTCAGAAAAAGTAAACAACATAACATCATCAAAGCGGTGATTATTTTTCAAATCTTTTACAAATGCTTTCACTGCATCATTCATTTCTGTAAACAACCGTTGTTGTTGTTGCTCCTGATTGATATGCGTATCAAAACTTCCCAGCGATACATAATAAACTTTAGTATTGATATCAGAAAAAATCAATGAGGCAATTGTTTTTAAACTATTTGCCAAATCTGTTTTTGGATAATCTGCTTTGGATGGGTTCAGTTTGCTTTGCTGAAAAATATAATCAGCAGCAGAAAGTGTTTCAGCCATTGTTTTATATAAATAATCAACTGGCTGCTCCCCTTTTTCGTCTATATGATTTTTATTTATTTCTTTAAAAAACTTTTCATTGGCTGTGCCGTATAAACGGCGTGGATCTTTTACTGCTATTCCTTTGATATTATCCCCCTTCAATGCAAGGCTTAATACATCATCCATTTCAATAGCTTGTGTTGGATGATCGCAACCATTGCATTGTGCATCTAAATACCTACCTACCCAACCTGTATTCAAATAATCACTACTCTGGCTGGCAGTATGCCATATATCCATACTGCGGAAATGTGAACGATCGGGATTTGGATAGCCAACATTATTTAAAATGGCCATACTTCCATCATCATATAATTCTTTAAACCCACTTAATGCCGGATGAATACCTACTTCATCCGTTAATACAAGTGCTTTATCTTTTGCAATTCCCAATTTGGGTCTTGATTTATAATAAATATCATTCCGTATTGGAATAATTTGGTTTAATCCATCGCATCCACCACTCAATTGCAAAATGACAGTTACTTTATTTCCTGCGGGTACCATATTTCTTGCTTCAAAAGCTTTTAAAAACT
>JANOFP010000400.1:0-12977 GCA_031413675.1 Bacteroidota bacterium | reverse complement strand
GATAGCCCAGGCCCACATCGCTTAATGGTTGAAGGGCCCCGCCTTGTCCACCAGAAGGATGTGGTAAAAAAGAAATGGCTTCGTCCACACTCATTTCCAGCACATCGAAAATACTTTTGTCATTCACTTTCACTTCCAGCACTTCTTCCTTGAATCTTTTTCCGCCGCATGATTCACAGACCAGGTGCACATCTGCGAGGAACTGCATCTCCACCACCTGTTCGCCTTCACCTTTGCACGTATCGCATCTGCCACCGTCCACATTAAATGAAAAATGTTTTGGCAAAAAGCCCCGCATTTTACTCAAAGGTTGTTTGGAATATAAATCCCGTATTTCATCATACGCTTTTATATACGTTACAGGATTGCTCCTTGATGATTTACCGATGGGGTTCTGGTCTATCATTTCGATTGAAGCAACTCCATCGATATCGCCGGTGATCGCTTTGTGAAAACCCACCTTATCGCCAAACTCGCCTTTTATTTTTTGCAATGCAGGATATAAAATTTGTTTTACCAAAGTTGTTTTTCCACTGCCGCTTACACCACTTACCACACACAATACATTCAATGGAAATTCTACGGTTATATTTTTAAGATTATGTTGCCTCGCTCCTTCTACTTTTATACTGCGGTTCCACTTCCTTACATTTTTGGGCGGGTCTATTTTTAGTACACCACTTAAATATTTACCAGTAAGGCTCATGGGGTTTGAAATAATTTCATCATAGTCCCCTTCTGCTACTACTTCGCCACCCAAATGCGAAGCATACGGTCCCATATCAATGATATGATCGGCTTCACGCATCATCATTTCATCATGCTCCACCACTACTACTGTATTTCCTAAATCACGCAGGTTTTTTAAAACACGGATTAAATTTTTTGTATCCCGTGAGTGTAAACCAATGGAAGGTTCATCTAAAATATATAAGGAGTTCGTAAGATTGCTGCCCAAGCTCCGGGTAAGTTGTATGCGTTGACTTTCGCCGCCACTTAATGAATTTGCCAGGCGATTCAAGGTAAGATAACCTAACCCCACACTTAACAATGTATCGAGGCGGTTATGAATTTCAATTAAAATTCTTTTTGCTACCTGTTGATCGTATTCGCTTAATTTATTTTGCAAATCATCAAACCATTTTTTTAAATCTTTTACAGGCAGTTCATTAAGTTCGCCAATATTTGTTTTATGAACTTTTACATAGAGTGCTTCTTTTCGTAACCGTGTTCCTTTACAATCATGGCAGGTAGTGCGGCCCCTGTACCGGCTGAGCATAACGCGGTACTGCACTTTATACAACTGCGATTCCACGTCTTTAAAAAAATCATTGATACCAATTCCATCAACACCTTCCCATAATTGTTGCAATTGTTTATCCGATAAATCTGCAATCGCTTTATGAACGGGAAAATTTATGAGCTTCGATTTTTTTATAAACTGTTGCCGCCACCAATCCATTTTTTCTCCTTTCCATGGCGCTACGGCCCCATCATACACACTCAATCTTTTATCGGGCAATACAAGATCTTTATCAATTCCCAATACCTGGCTGAAACCTTCGCAGGTTGGGCAAGCTCCAAACGGATTATTAAAAGAAAATAAATTGGGCTGAGGTTCTTCAAAGATCATTCCATCCAGTTCGAAACGGTTGTTGAAATGATGAGTGGAGGAATGGGAATTTGGAATTGGGGATTTGGAATTTGGCGTTGACAGTATTTCTAAATAAATATCACCTTCGCCTTCGTAAAAAGCCGTACCGATTGAATCCGATAAGCGATGAATATCATCTTCGTCAAAATCTTTTACAACAATGCGATCAACAAGAACTGAATATTGGATATTGATTATTGCATATTGATTATTTTCCTGGATCTCTTCAATTCGTATTATTTCACCAGACTTAGAATTGTATAATCTCGAAAATCCTTTTTGAAATAAAATACTTAGCTCTTCTTTTATATCCCGGTTTTTATGTTGCTTTATTTTTATCAGTATAAAAACTTTATCCCCTTCCTTCAATTTTTTTATTGCACCGATTACATCCGGTACATCATCCTTTTTTACTTCTTTACCCGAAACAGGCGAAATGGTTTTTCCAATTCTTGCAAATAATAATTTCAGGTAATCATAAATTTCCGTCATGCTGCCAACCGTACTTCGCGGGGTTCTTGTTGTCACTTTTTGTTCAATGGCAATTGCCGGACATAACCCTTTTATATAATCAACATCGGGTTTATTCATCCGGTTTAAAAACTGACGGGCATAGGCACTTAAGCTTTCAGCATACTTCCGCTGTCCCTCTGCATATAATGTATCAATGGTCAGTGATGACTTGCCGGAACCCGAAACGCCGGTTACTACAATTAGCTTGTTTCGGGGGATTTCAACCGAAACATTTTTCAAATTATGCACCCTTGCACCCTTAATAAAGATGTTTTTTGCGGAATTTACGGTCGGTGTTTCGCGGGATTTCTGCCCTTTTATTGTTTCACTCATAATTGGAGCAGCAAATGTAAACCCTTATCCCGTGCAATTTTCAGGGAATCATTAACATTTTTTTGGGCAAAACAAAGCAGCCGGTGAAAACAAATATTTGCTGCAATTGCAGAAAGTTCTATTTTTAAACTCCAATATCAAACCAAACAAACAAAAATGAAAAACCAAAAACTTATCTCGCCTATAGCATAAACTTCTACACAAGCATTTTATTTTCAATTTAACTGTTTAAGCAACCCAATATCCATTTAAACCAGTCTGTATGTATTAATACAAACAGATTTTTTAAAACTAAGAAGTTTATGAAAGCACTATCTAAATTATCGGACAATGAACTCATCCGCCTTTTCACCGAAGGACAATCGGATGCACTTGAAGTATTAGTTCTACGCCACAAAGAAAAAATTTACACGTCCATTCTTTTTTTGGTAAAAGATAAATATCTCGCTGAAGATATTTTTCAGGATGTGTTTATCCGTATCATTGATACCATGCGGGGTGGCCGCTATACTGAGGAAGGAAAATTTCTTCCCTGGGCGATGCGCATAGCACATAATTTATGTGTGGATCATTTTCGGAAAGTAAAACGTACTCCCACTATCCGCAATAGTGAGAACAATGATATTTTTGAAGTTATCAGTTTTTCGGACGAATGTGCTGAAACAAAAATGACCCGTGCTCAAAGTCATGACCGTGTACGTACCATGCTGGATCAGCTTC
Organism: Bacteroidota bacterium; assembly: GCA_031413675.1. Taxonomy (GTDB): domain Bacteria; phylum Bacteroidota; class Bacteroidia; order Chitinophagales; family Chitinophagaceae; genus VBAR01. Next base: position 9,757 of record JANOFP010000400.1, on the reverse strand, counting down.
CAGAAGATCAGCGTGAAGTGATTGTACTTCGTCATTTTGCCGATTTAAGTTTTAAAGAAATAGCATCCATGACAGATTGTAGTATCAATACTGCATTGGGTCGTATGCGTTATGGTTTAATAAACCTGCGCAAAATGATGGTGCAAAAACAAATTGCTCTTTAGCCTCACCCCATCCCTCTCCTTGCGGAGAGGGATAAAAGTGATAAAATTCTTGTCATCCTCTACCTCCTTTCGGAGAAAAGAAGAATTACAAATTTATTTGTGATTGCTTGTCATAGAAAACCGGTAGGCTGGTAGAGGATGACACCAAATTGAACCACTGAACACACAGTTGAAGAACCGTTGTAGTCGGTGGTTTTTTTACTCCGGTACGTTAACAACGAACTTGCAGATAATTGAGGAGTTATTTTTTTACCCTGTTTCTATTTGCCTCCAATCCACATCTCAGCCATTTTGCAAATTCATCTGCATCGGGTGTATAAAATTTTGATTTAGTCAATGCCTTTTCATCCGTAGATAGAATTGCATACTGCGGTTGTGATGTTGCTCCAAAATTTTCTGTTTGAAAAGTTGACCATTTATCTCCTACACTTATTATAGATTTATCATTCCCTTTTTTAGTTTTGATAACGGTACGTTCGGTTAAAGGCAGTTTTGTTTTTTCGTCCACATATAACGATACCACAACAAATTCTTTTTTCATCAGGCTATCTACTTCCGGGCTTGTCCATACACTTTCTTCCATCTTGCGGCAGTTTACACATGCCCATCCGGTAAAGTCAATAAGCAATGGCTTATTTTCTTTTCTTGCTTTTTCCAAAGCTTCTTCATAATCTTCCAAAGGTTTGAAACCTCTTTTACAATTTACCGGTTCATTGTAAACACTATAACAAAGTGGCGGGGGAAATCCACTTATCAGTTTCAGATTTGCACCTTTTGTATTTGTTACTCCGGGCAAGAGATAAATGGTAATAGCTCCAAATAAAAAGATAAACGCCATTCGGGTAAATGAAAATTTTTTGACCCGTGAACTATGTGAGAATTTTAATTTGCCTAACAAATACAAAACCGTTAATAAACCAATCAGGATCCATGATCCGATAAATATTTCCCTTTTTAGAAGTCCCCATTGTTTTACCAAATCGGCATTTGATAAAAATTTTATGGCTAATGCCAATTCTACAAACCCCAGAACAACTTTTACATCCGTCATCCATCCACCCGATTTTGGTAAAGACTGTAACCAGTTTGGAAACATTGCAAATAATGCAAATGGCAAACCCAATGCTAAACCAAAACCAGCAGCACCAGCTGTAAGCGGCCATGCCCCCTGATCGGCTACGCCAACCAATAATGTACCGAGAATGGGTCCTGTGCAACTGAAAGAAACAATAGCTAATGTGCCTGCCATAAAAAATATCCCGCCAATATTTCCCAGGCCTGATTTTGAATCCATCTTATTTGCAAGTCCGGCAGGCAATCCAATTTCGAACAAACCAAAAAAGGATAATGCAAAAAAAACAAAGATTGAAAAGAAGATAATATTCAGCCATACATTCGTTGAAATATTATTAAATATCTCCGGGCTGATCGCATTGTTAGCTACATGAAAAGGTAACGTGATAAAAATATAAATCAGAAAGATGAATAATCCATACAGGACTGCATTTGTGATTCCTTTCTTTTTATCCGTAGATTTTTTTGTAAAAAATGTAACGGTAACTGGTATCATCGGGAATACACAGGGTGTAAGTAACGCAATCAAGCCACCTAATATTCCCAATAAAAAAATAGTGAGGATGCTTTTATTTTTTGTACCATCATCACCACATGGGCTAACCGGATTATTAATATCAATTGCCGGAATAATTATTCTGGCTTGTGATTCGACGCCACCTTCTAATTGTACATTAAACTCAAATGGAAAATCTGCCAGGAATTCGTCGTTCTTTCCATAAAAATAATTTAAGCTCCCTTGTAATTGTGCCGGCACCTGATCTTGAAAAGTGATGGTTACTTTCCACTCTGTTTTACCTTCATAAACTTTGACATTTTCCTTTTCAAAAACCGGGCTTAAAAAAATTTTTGATACCCCACTTTCTTTAAATTGATTACTGAATGTTATTGAGGAATCTTTAATAATAAGATCAACTGCTTTTACACCACCCGGCATTTGATTGGGCGCATATAATTGCCAACCTGCTGCTCCATCCGTTGAAAAGATCAACTCATATTTTTTATCGCCAATTTTTTTTGAGGATGCAGCCCATTGAAATTTTGCAGTTGAGTCTTGTGCAATTGTTTGATTAAAAAATCCTACGAAAACAATTAAAAGGAATGCGGGTAAAAATTTTCTTTTCATCCTTACATATACATTAAAAAATAAAAACGGGTTCTCAAAATAAGAACCCGCTTATAAAATAGTATTAAAACAGATTGGGTTTATTTGAGTGCAACACTAAAATTAACAGTTTTTGGGGGCAGGCATTTAATATCGTTACAAGTCTGATATTCCAGACTACCACTTAAATTCGTTTTTACAGCACTCTTTAACTTTACCAACTGTACAAAATCAACTTTGTTAGAATACTGGTTGGCCGATAAATCCAATTTTACATCTTTAAATTTTTCGAGCTTCCCTATTTCTTTAATTTTTCCATCCAATTTAATCAATGGATTGGGCGTAATGGAAAAAGTAGTAGGCATTGCTACGGCGTCTTCTGGTTGGTTCTGAGAATACAAATGCCAACCGTTTTTCATTGTAGCAGTCAGATGTACTTCATATGTCTTATCATCGATCTTCTTTGCAGAGTATGCCCAGGTAACTTCATTCTGTGCATTTACTGCAAATCCTAAAAACAATACAACAATACTGGTAAATATTTTTTTCATTTTTTTTAATTCTGTAGAGCAAAAATCTTACTTTTTTTTGTGACAGTCTGTTAAAATTTTCTCAGTACAAAAATAAAAGAATTAAACCTTTTAAATGTAAGGGAAATGACAAAATACAGTTGAAAGTTTACGAACAGCGGGTTTTAACTTACTAATTCCTCTGCCATCAACAAAGTTCTGAGAATCTCACGTCCATCCGTATTGCCTAATGCTACAGAGCTTGCTCTTTCCGGATGCGGCATCATGCCAAAAACATTTCGGTTTGCATTGCAAATGCCGGCTATATTCCGAATAGCACCATTTGGATTGGCAGCATCCGTTATTCTGCCACGTTCATCACAATAATAAAAAATCACCTGGTTATTTTCCTGTAATTCATCCAATGTTTTTTCATCTGCATAATATCTGCCCTCTCCATGTGCTATCGGGATTTTATAAATTTTTGCTGATTCGTTAGTAATAAAAATATTTTTACAGGCAAACTGCTGATGACTGTTGCGTAATAAAGCGCCGGGTAACAGATGACTTTCACATAAAATCTGAAACCCATTGCAAACCCCCAACACTTTGCCACCTGCGTTTGCAAATTCAATAACACTTTGCATCATGGGGCTAAAACGGGCAATAGCACCACAACGAAGGTAATCGCCGTAAGAAAAACCACCGGGCAATACGATGCAATCTTCAGTATTAAACATACTTAAATCTTTATCCTTATGCCAGAGCATGGTAACATCCTGTGCCAAATCATCTTTCAATGAATCGTACATATCTCTGTCACAATTAGAGCCGGGAAAAACAACTACGCCAAACTTCATGTTTCGTAATTTAATAGTAAGGGGCAAAGATATTTCAAATTGTAAATTTTAAATTGCAAATTTTGAGAAAGTTTATAACATTAATCAACAAATACATCCTTGCCGGGCTTTCAAATTTTAAATCTGCAATTTTAAATTTGCAATCCACTCACCAAGTTTTTGCATAATACTGACTAAATAAAATTAATGCAACACTTAACCAGAAAAAAAGATGAGGAATTAATCGCCAAACTGTAAAAACATAAGCACTTGCATGAAATGCAGCAAAGGGAACAGCAACCAATATCCAATTATCAAAATTTTCGCTTGATTGAAGGAAAGGAACAAATACAGCGACCAACAAATATAATAAAAATAAACTCCAGGCCTTCCGGATATTAATGAGCACTTTACGCAGGTTTTCCTGTACATACCATGCCCCGGTAAGAAATGGCGTCATTATCAATAACATACTTGCAGCTAATAATAAAGTTTGCTCAACAGAGGGGACACCAAGATTTATTTTTGGAATTAAAGCCTGAATGCTCCAGTGATCGGTAAGAAAAAGATAAACAGCATAAAAATAAGCCGGAGTCGTAATGCCCAGGATACAAAGTAACCATTCATTAATTCTGAACGGACGTATAACCATCATGGCCAGAAAAATCCAAATGACAAAAGCAATAGAAGGAAAAAAAAGAAAAGATGCAATTCCCAATACAAAACCATTATTATAAACTGCACCTTTTGCATTCGATTGATTGTAGGTACTGAACAAACTATTGAGTATGATTAGTAATAATGTGTTTACCAATAATGGCGCTGAAAACTGATTCCATTCCGGAAAAAGCGATGTGATTAATAAATAACTCAACCCAGGCAAATAATTTTGCCTACTCAACATCCGCTGTTTGTTCATAAACCGATTGAGCAATACTGCCTGCGAGAACAAAAATAGAAATGCCAATATTCCATATAATGCTGTAAATTTTAAACTGTAAGCATTTAAAAACCGGATGATTGCCTGGTAAAAAATTCCATCCTGATCTTTCAGCAGGGGTATTTGCGGTGAGGAGAAAACAGGGAGTTTTATCAGCAATCCAAAAATGAAAAGCAAAATAAAATTTACCGGGTTCTTCTGATTAAATATTCCAATCACAGATATAGGATTGTGAATTGTGAATGGTGAATGGTGAGTGGTGAATGGTAAGAGAACTTTAATTTAGTTAGTTTTCTTTTTCACAACTGACAACTCATTACTCACAATATCAGTTAAAATCAATTTTCGCAAAGCAAATATAATTCCGGTAAAAACAAGGAACCAGCATTTGTTTTGCACTTACCTGTTTTCCCAACCGGGCTATGAATTCATACCCCCTGTCAAGATTTTTCAACGTGGGGTTTCTGTTTATTTTGCCATCACCATCCACGGTATAGTCGTTTAATAACAATACCCGCTTCTCATTCATATTAAATAAAAAATGAAGTTGTCCACCCGTATTCATCAATTGATAAGAAACCAGTTGATCCGTTTCATCATTAAACTGTTCCTTACTTATTACATTATTCCATTCTGGTTTTCCATCTTTATCAAACGAAAAAACAACAATATTTTCGGCATGATGTATTACGGACTGATTCGAATTGCTATTATTCCATTGAGATCTCGACCAATAACTGCCATAATATCCGGAGTTGTAATAATAATAATCTGCCGGAGATGTCAACCAGGATGAACGTCCCAGATAATCCCATCTGTTCCAGCTGTTGTTGAACCGGCTGGTTGTATAATATTTTTCGCTGGCAATAATAAATCCGCCATCTTTTTTAATAATTATATTGCGGATAAAAAAATCATTAAAGGCCATTTTCGAGTTGCCATTGCTTTTTGCTTCCTGTTTCAATTCATCACTGAACTCAATTTGTTTTTCCAGAATATTTTTTTGTTCCGTTTTACTCCAAACCAAATAATACATGCCATCGATATTTGATCTTCTTTGTTTGCTATAAAGAGAAGTAAAAAGATAGCGTTTATTGAAATTATCCACTTTTACCTGTATATCGTCTAACGAAAGTTTATCAAGTTTTAGTTTATAAGTAGTAAGCGAATCTTCTTTTGCATACTTGATTACAAAAGAAGCTTCGCTGATATTATCATTGTATTCTGTGTGTGTTTTTGTAAAAATAAGATCGCCATCATTGTCTAAATAAAATTCATTCAGGTTATCATTTCGTTCTTCCATGGGTATTGTCATCCGGTTTTTCTTTTGTAATTCCAGCTTGTCATTAAATAATAAAGTAGTGAAAGCATAAAGTTTCCGGTTCTTTGAATTGATTTTAAAAACAGCAATTTTGGATTTGTCTTCGCTTGAGATTACAGAGTATATCTTGTTATTGGATACAAAATTGATATGTGTAGTATCCAACTGCATCAATTCTGAAATTTTTTTGCCGGTACCATCCACTTTTACACCCATACAATAAATTGTATTTTTTTTCTCATACTGATAAATGAGGTAACAATGTTCAGGATAAGCAAATAGATCCACATTGATGAGCCGGTCATTATCCGGCAGGTAATCCTGTTTCACTGACGCTATTTCATTCATATCATTATCAAAAACAGAAATGAGATTGATGTTTCTTATATTTTTATAAATAAGAAAGTTGCCACCGACCTTTCCGGCAATCTCAAAATTCAAGCGGCGGGTATCATCTTTCCCCGGTTCGGAGTATTTTATTTTTTGGGCAAGCAGGGTATTGCTGAAACAAAATATAAAGAGTATTGTGGCTAACGATTTTAACAAGGACATAGTTTTCATTTTTTTATCACGTTCTAAAATTACAATTTACAAGTCAAAATCTATTTTTTTATTTTCAAATCGAACTTGAAATCAGACACGGTTTAAGCCTTAAAAGATGCAACCGATGGTATCTTTTTTTATTCCCGATTACGCAGGTGCCATTTTTTTTTAAAAAAAAGATTTGAAATTCTGTGATGAATTAAGTGAATGGCATTTCTTTTTCCCTATACCTTTGTAGGATGTTACCCATGGAAATCTGTATCGGTAAATTTCCAGGTGCAGGTATCCTGAATAAAACAAGACCAACACATTGAAACAACCAAGTAATAAAGCGACCGTTGCAGGTTTAGTTATAGCATTAGGAATTATTTACGGAGATATTGGAACTTCCCCGCTCTATGTTTTTAATTCTATTATAGCCGACAAGATAATTAGCGAAGAACTTATTCTTGGCACTTTGTCTTGTATTATCTGGACACTTACACTTCAGACAACAATCAAATATGTTTTTCTTGTTTTAAAAGCTGACAACCGCGGTGAGGGTGGCACTTTTGCATTGTACGCTTTGGTTAGGCGTCGTAAAAAATGGTTGGTAATACCTGCTATGATTGGTGGCGCATCCTTACTTGCTGATGGAATAATTACGCCTCCTATTTCTATCACTTCAGCGGTAGAAGGATTAAAAAAAATACCGGCACTGGGTATCGAGGATGGAAGTAATACGGTTGTTGTGATTGTAATTATTATACTCACATTGTTTTTCTTCATGCAGCAGTTTGGTACGGCATCAATCGGCAAATTATTTGGTCCGGTTATGTTTATTTGGTTTGCAATGCTTGCATTGCTGGGTATTCTAAATTTGTATAACGATCTTGCTATACTTAAAGCACTTAGTCCACATTATGCAATAAATTTTCTTAGCCATTATCCTCAGGGTTACTGGCTGTTGGGGGCTGTATTTCTATGTACAACTGGCGCTGAAGCCTTGTATAGTGATTTGGGGCATTGTGGAAAAATCAATATTCGTATTTCATGGATCTATGTAAAAACCTGTTTACTTATCACTTATTTCGGGCAAGGAGCATCTTTACTTAAACATCATTCCGGACAATTAATTAATACGGAGTACAAAAACGTACACGATTTAAATGCGTTTTATGATTTAATGCCGCATTGGTTTATCATCGCAGGAGTAATTATTGCAACCTCTGCTGCCATCATTGCAAGCCAGGCAATGGTATCCGGAGCTTTTACATTAATCAGCGAAGCAATGCGGTTAAATCTCTGGCCCAAATTAAAAATACGTTATCCGTCTGAGGCAAAAGGTCAATTGTTTATTCCCGCAATCAGCTTGCTCATGTATTTTGGTTGCCTGGGTGTGGTTTTGTTTTTCCGGGAATCTAAACATATGGAAGCCGCATACGGACTTGCTATAATAGTTACCATGTTGATGACAACATTTCTATTTGCAAATTTTCTGGTACTACATCGGGTAAAGTCAATCTGGATTTATGTTTTCCTTGCGGTCTATGTAATTATTGAAGCCGCTTTCCTGATTGCATTGATGAAAAAATTTGCACATGGTGGTTATATTACAATGTTGATTGGCTCAGTAATGTTTTGCATCATGTATATCTGGCATCGTGCAAGGAAAATTAAAAACCGTTATGTGGAGTTTGTCAGGCTAGATCATTATATTCCAAAAATTCAGGAATTGAGTAACGACAGATCCGTGGCAAAATATGCTACACACCTGGTTTATCTTACCAGTGCTAACAATCCGAAAGAGATAGAGCATAAAATAATTTATTCTATCTTAAATAAAAAACCAAAGCGGGCAGATATATACTGGTTGGTACATGTGGATACCTTAGATGACCCGTATACTTGTGAATACAAAGTAGAACATATTATCCCCAATGACATTATCCGTATTGACTTCAGATTAGGCTTTAAAATGGAACCAAAAATAAACCTGATGTTTCGAAAGGTTGTTGAAGATTTGGTTGCAAATAAAGAAGTAAATATTACCAGCCGTTATGAGAGTCTTGCCAGCAACAATATTGTTGGCGATTTTCAATTTGTAGTAATGGAAAAATATTTAAGCCAGGACAATGAATTGCCTTTTTTAGAAAGAGTGATAATGAAATTCCATTTTTGGCTTAAGGAAATGAGTTTGTCAGAGGAGAGAGGTTTTGGATTAGATGTAGCAAATGTAACCGTTGAAAAATTTCCGTTGATAGTAGCTCCGGTAACAAATCTAAAATTGAGAAGAGTGGAAGACTGAGTCAGATAAAAGATTTTTTGAATCTATTTACTTTTGCGTTTAGTATCTTCACTTTTATCTATCAACTTTTTTTAAGTCTTTACTACTGCGTGCCAACCATCATTTACTATATCATCGGGGGTATTGCGCTGCTTACCCTGGTTGCCTATTTCTTTCAGGAACGTTTTATTTTTAAACCTGAAAAACTAAAACAGAATTTTGAATTTAAGTATGATATCCCTTTCCGGGAATATTTTTTTGAAATAGAACCGGGTGTACGGATTAATGGGATACATTTTTTTAGAGAAAAACCGGCCGGGCTCATTTTATATTTTCATGGCAATACAAGAAGTATAAAAGGCTGGGCAAAATATGCGAGAGATTTTTACCGCTATGATTATGACGTAGTACTCGTGGACTATCGTGGTTTTGGAAAAAGCACCGGAAAACGAAGCGAAAAAGAAATGCTAACTGATATGCAGTTTGTATATGATGAATTGAGAAAAAAATATGCTGAGGATCATTTAATAGTTTATGGCAGAAGTATGGGTAGCGGGTTTGCCACAAAATTGGCATCGGATAATATGCCACGCTATTTAATTCTTGATGCTCCGTATTATAGTTTTTTAAAAGTAGTAGAACGGTTTTTACCAATACTTCCCGTACGGTTTGTATTACGTTTTCATTTGCGTACCGATAAATGGATTCAGCATGTAAATTGCCATACGTATATTATTCATGGGAAAAAAGATTTATTGATCCCTTACCGGCATAGTGAAGAATTGCAAAAAAAGAATCCTAGAAAAATCACACTCATACAAATCCCCGGAGGTCATCATAACGACCTGCCTTCTTTTCCGGAATATCACAATTTTGTCCGTGATATTCTGAAATATTAGCAACCCCTGGTTAAAATGTCCCGTTCCAACTAATATAAATGTAATTTTAATAAACCAAAGAGGTAATCTATGAACACCTCAATTGCCAGTATAAATA
>JANOFP010000399.1:0-12782 GCA_031413675.1 Bacteroidota bacterium | reverse complement strand
TTGCTGGTGAAAATAATATCACAATCATTTATGGAGGCGGCGGTGTTGGTATTATGAAAGCCGTTGCTGATGGTGCAATGAAAAAAGGTGGAATAGTGATTGGTATCATACCAAAATTTTTATTGGATTGGGAACATCAGCATAAAGCAATAACCGAATTGATAGTTGTGGATGATATGCATACAAGAAAAAAGAAATTGTATGAACTCTGTGATTCGGCTTTGATATTACCCGGTGGATTTGGAACCCTGGATGAACTATTTGAAATGCTTACCTGGAACCAGCTTTCCATTCACAATAAAAAAATATTTATTCTTAACTCAGGTGGGTTTTACAATCATCTTATCGAACACCTGTATCAATTAGAGAAAGATGGTTTTTTGTATGAGAAAATTGAAGAAAGAATTACGATACTTACAACTCCGGAAAAGTTAAAAGATTTTTTTTAATAATTATTTCTTGTATTGTTGTTTTTCCCCTGAAACAACGGTATTTGTAACCCGCCTCTGATGATTGGGATTGCCCGTCCATATTGATCAGTATAAGGTGAGTTGGGATCATCTGCAATATCAAACATTACTGACAAATAATAAAAAGGCTGACCACTGCCCGACTCTCGACCCGTGCAGTAACCTCCACCGATTAATAAACTATTGCCAGTAGCTTTACTTTTTATGGTGTTACCATTATTGGGAGGAAGATATTTTAGATTGAGCCAGTTGTGTTCAACCTGCGCCTGAGCAAATAAAAATTTAATGGGATATAATTTTAAGAATGCACCACCGCCATAATTCGTCTGTTTCAACTTAGCATCAAAAACATTTTGATAATCCCGATACGAAGTATAATTATAATTAACAACAACTCCTGCATCTAACCATCGGGTAAGACTATAGCCTAATACCGGGCTACCCCCAATGAGAAATGTATTGTTGTAAAAAGCCAGTGAGATACTTCCGCCTGTAAATAAGTTTTCTTTTTTAAATCCCTTCTTCTTTTCTTCATCCTTTTCATTCTGTGCCTGTAAAATGCCAAGAAGGAGTAAATGTGCCAGGAAGAGAAATGTAATTTTTTTCATAGCTGATTTTTCATTTTAAAAAAAAGAACCAGACGGTTAAATCTGTAATGCAATTTAGTATAACTGAATGAAAAATTTCGACTTGAATGTAAAAAGAATGTTTAATCTTTTATCCAAGATCTCTATTGTCCCGGGCGGTCAATTGTAATTCAGAAACCACTTTAGATCGGGAAGGTGCTTTAAATAAAATAAAGCCAAGACACATCGCAATAACTATGAAAATATAAAAGTTGCCGGTGATTAAAAAACCAAACAAACAAATAAATAGGGGGAATGTGCAAACAACTAATAAAATTGCGATAGCCGAACGATACCGGTTTAATTTATCAGGCAAATGACGACCTTCATTAACAGCTTCGCGAACCCGAATATTATAGATCCGGAAACCAAAGATGATCATCCCTGTAGCCAAACATACATTCAATATTAAAATAAAATTAATAATATCTTTTTCATCTGTCATTGGCCCATAAATGCGATTAATAATAACCGATACCGTTATGCCGGTAAAAATTATAATAATAAAACCCAGCCAGGTAGCTCGGAAAGATTTATAAATTGACTGTACAAATTCTGGCGGATAGATGCTCATCAGATATCGAAAATTTTACCTGGATTAAGAATATTGTTTGGATCAAATACCTGCTTTATGTTTACCATAAGCCGTATATGCGTTAAACTAAACACAATATCCAAAAAATTCTTTTGAATAAGTCCAATTCCATGCTCGCCACTAATCGTTCCGCCCATTTTTTTTACTAACATGAACAATTCCCTTAGGTTTTTTACCATAGCAGGGTTACTAAAACTACCTGTCACCCCTTCTTTCTTAATCCGGATATGCAAATTGCCATCACCTGCATGACCGTAACAAACTGCTTGAAAATTATTTAAACGAGCCAATTCCTTAACTCCATTTATTAATGCAGGCAACGATGCCCGTGGTACCACAACATCTTCTTCAATTAAAAAACCATCGAGCTTTACTGCTTCTGCAACCCGGCGGCGTAACTTCCATAACTCTGCTTTTTGTTGTTCATCATCAGCAAATAAAATTTCACCACAATCGTATTGTAATAGTAATTCTGAAATAGCTTCCATTTCTTTCATCAAAATTTCAGGATGATTACCGTCCACTTCAATAATAAGATGTGCTGCAATATCATCTGTTATCGGCACTGCATGACTCTCTACCATTTTACTTACAATCTTCAATGCATCAATTTCAATTAGCTCTAAAGCACTTGGCGTAAATCCCGCACGGAAGATTGCACTTACTGCTTCTCCCGCTTTTTCCAAATTGCCAAACGGAACCAAAATCAGCAATTCATATTTTGGATGTGGAATTAATTTTAAAACAATTTTTGTAACAATACCAAGTGTGCCTTCGCTGCCAACCATTAATTGAGTAAGATTATATCCGGTAGAATTTTTTAAAACATTGGCCCCCGTCCAAATTATTTCTCCTGTTGGCAAAACAACTTCAAGATTTAATACATAATCTTTCACAACACCATATTTTACTGCCTTAGGGCCACCACTATTTTCTGCAATATTTCCACCAATAAAACAACTGCCACGGCTGCTGGGATCGGGCGGATAAAACAGTCCTTTTTCTTTTACTGCATTTTGTAAAACTTCCGTTATTACACCTGGCTCTGTTATAACCTGAAGATTTTTTTCGTCTATTTCCAGAATGGTATTCATTCGCTCCAAAGAAAGAACAACACCACCCTGATGAGGAATGGCGCCACCACTTAATCCTGTTCCCGCCCCTCTTGGAGTAACCGGAATTAAATCCTGATTACAAATTTTCAATATAGCACTTATCTCTTCCGGTGTCCGGGGTTTAATAACAAGCTCAGGTGGGAAATGAATATTTTCTGTTTCATCGTGAGCATAATGATTTAATGATTCGGTATCGATAAATACGTATTGCTCTCCAACTATTTTTTTAAACTCCTGTATATTCATTTCTGTTAATAGAATTGCTGCAGCTTTATTCATAGTTTAAACTCATTCAGTGAGAATGTAAAAGTCGGAAAAATAAATTGGGAAAAAATGAAGTGTGAAGAACTATCAATACTGCCGTAAAGAAGGACACATGCTTTGTTTTCTATTTCCTGCATACTGATTAAACAAGCCTTGCTTGATTAAGGAAAATTCAAATGCACCTCTTGAGTTGTTATAGTTACTCAATGTAGAAACAGTAGCATCGTAGGTGAAAGTGAATGTGAGATCTTTATAACCCAACCCAATTAAAGGTATAATGGCATCTTTTGTTCTGTAATACAAACCCGCAATCAGAATTTTTTCACCATCACCACTTAAATTATATTGTGCATTCATTCCAATATTAATTTGTTTGCTTTTTGCCTGCATGGTAAAATAGGCATTGGGATTAACCAACCATTGATCGTTTAATTTAAAAATTCCATTCAAAAATGCAATCTGTCTGCGTGGCACACGATTACCTTCTGAAAGATTGTTAAAGAAAGATTCATGCGGTTTGTTAACGTGATGTACTGAATAGCCGCCATTCACATATACATTTTCTGAAGGGAAATAGGCATAATTCATTCCTACCTGCATATCCAGATAGCTGATATTATTAGAAGAAAGTATAGCCGATGTTGGCAATTTATTATCAAAAAATTTACCATCAAACTGATCGGGAAATTTAAGATTAGAAGTGTTGATTTGCTTATTTACCCAGCCCACATTAAACCCAAGGCTAAGCAAACTTTTATAACCCAGAACCTGATGATATGCTACTGAACCATAAATTTTACTTGAAGTTAGATTCCCACTACCTGCCACATCATGTAAAATAAGTCCACCGAGTCCGAGCCATCCTTTCGGACTATCCTCATCACCCGATTTCATTAATTGAAAATCTCCGAAAGCACTCATCGTTTTATACGGCACCGCCATTATAGCTGACCATTGATTTCGATAATTTACACCCAGGCGATAATCACCATCAGGAATGAAGCCTGTGTTTGCAGGGTTTGTTGACAATGGGGAATTAAAGAATTGTGAAAAATGCAAATCTTGCGAAGAAGCTGTAAGCGTTAAACTACAAACTGTAAGCAATCCTATGATTTTATTAATCTTCATTTCTTATCAACTCATTTTATAAATAATAAACTCAAAATACTATTTTCAACTCTTTAGTCATTTGCTGATTTTCAAATCAGCTATTCACTGCATTCTGCTATCTTATTAACGTTATATCTCCCCTTTTAGTTGTTTTAGTACCATCAAAAAATTCTACATCCAATGTATAAGCATACACATCCATCGGTTGTAATGCACTTTTGTATTTTCCATCCCATCCTTGAAAACGATTTCCAGTTTCAAATACTTTTTGCCCCCACCGGTTCCAGATAATGAATTTCATTTTACTGATGCCAAATCCTCTTACATAAACAACACTATTGGCATCACCTGTTTGTGGTGTAAATGCATTGGGCACGTCAACCAAAGGATTTATGATTGTTATCACCTGCTGACAAGTATCATCAAAACATCCTGCGGCATTGTATGCACGTAAACAGGCATTAAATGTTCCGGTGGTATTGTACTGATGAACAACCGGGGCTCTGGAAGCTGTAAGCAATGTATCGCCATCTCCAAAATCCCAACGGAATAAAACTGCATCCGGTGATGAAGTATTATTAAATGTATTCGGAGAATTTTCGACTGGAACAACAGGAGAATAGCTAAAACTTGCAGTTGGAATATCAAAAACATTTATGGTAAACCGGGTTGTATCTGTCAGGTTACAAGTATTCGGATCATTCGCTATTAATACGATTGTATAAGTTCCTGCAATAGTATAAGTATGAGTGGGATTAATTAATATAGAGGTATTACCATCACCAAAATCCCATTGAAAACTTGCACCACCTACTGAAGTATTATTAAATACAGCGGTATAAGGTACACATCCGGTAGGTGGAGTGGTAAACTGCGCCTCTACAATAGCTGAAACTCTTAACTGAAATGTATCGGACAAGGGGTAGTTACAGTATGCTGTATCAATCATCGTTAAAATAACATTGTAAGTTCCTGCACCAACATAATTATGAAAAACACTTTCTGTACCTGCTGTATCAATTGGTGAACCATCGCCAAAATCCCATGCAAAAGATGCCGGGCCATATGGCCTTATAGGTGGAGCTGTAGATAAATTATCAAACCGGTACTTAAATGAATCACATGGGTTTTGTTTTACCGGAATAAAATCTACGAAAGCCTGAAGATCGCCAACACGAATATTCGTATATGAAGTATCGCGGATATTACAAGTTGTGGAATCAATAGCAATCAACATTACCTGGTAAGTACCAACAGCATTATAAGTATGCGATTGCATAAACCCTGTTGCCGCAGGCAAAGGACCAACGGTTGGAGTACCATCTCCAAAATTCCATTCGTACCAAACAGCATTTCGTATTGAATCTGTAAAATCAACAGTTAATGGCACACAACCAGCCGTATCTCTTATCACACCACCAATAGATGACTGAATTGTTGATCCTACTCCTGCAAGATTCAATGCAATTTTAACCATTGTAAGATTACAGTTAGCACCCGTATTAACTGTTCGCCATGCTCCCGGTGTAGTTGGATATGGAATGCCTGGTAATCCTAATTTGCAATTACCACAAATTGCCTGGTAGATAGTTCCGTTTTGATCGAACCGGCTTGTACCGCCATCTACATGGTCTGTTCCGCCAGTGTTTTGTTGTGCACCGTTATTTTCTCCAAAGAAACTTGCAAATAAAAGTGATACCGCATCTTTTTTCAAAACAAGAAAGTACATATCCTTTCCATCGGTTATACTTTTAATTGCATCAGGTGTTACCGGTAGTCCTGATGTACCTGCACTATTAAAAGGATTACTATCAAAGAAATGACCTCCCCAGCCAGATACGTATACGTTTTCACAACGATCTACTGTAAATGCAATGGGTGAAATATTGGGTGTAGCAGATCCTGAACCAAACACGGTTGAATAAACATATGCAGAAAGATTCGGCTGTAGCTTTGCTATAAATTGTTTGCCACCTGCATTACTATATGTTGCATTTTGCACCGGAAAACTGCCAGTGGATTGCCCCATAACATATGGATATCCCAAACGATCAAACTGAATTCCATATACCTGATCTATTCCAGTTGTACCTATATATGTAGAGTTGATTATAGAATTTCCATTGTTGGAAATTACGGCTACAAATCCATCAATTGGCCCGACTGCCGGACCATTAATTACTGGACCTACAGTTCCAGCTTTATTACCTGGAAAATTTGGACTTTCTGTACCGCCTGCAATATATATATTTCCATTGGGTGCTAATGATAATACATAAGCAGCATCATTACCACTGCCACCCAAATAACTACTGAATAAATTTGCGGAGACATTCGAATTAAACTTTAAAACAACTCCATCCTGGCCACCACCTCCAAAACCAGGTTGGAAGGAAGCCCCGGTATTTGGAAAATTTATTGATTTTGTGCAGGATGCCACATATATATTTCCAGCTCCATCTATTATTACTTCTGCTCTTCCATCATCACCATAATTTCTGGCTAATGAGTTTGTACCACCTCTTGATGGATCTATATTTACTCCATCATCCAATGTACCCCCAATTTTTTTTGAGCCAATTAAAGCAGAACCAGCGGCATTCAATTTTGTTACAACAATATCATATCCACCTCCTGTTCCAATTTGTCCGGCTGCACCACCCGTAACAGGATAGTTTGAAGAATTAGTTCTACCCGCTACAATTAAATTTCCAGCACCATCTACGATAAGACTGCTTGGCTGTTCGGCACCAGAACCACCAATATAGGTTGCATAAATTCTGTTTCTTCCGTCGGGAGAGAGTTTAATAATTCCTATATCAACCGCACCAGGTTCATCGCCCACATTACCACCCTGAAAAACAGTTTGAAATGCACCAGGTGATGTAGGAAATACACCGGTTGGATCCTGAAACACTACACCACCGCCATATAAGCTTCCATCAGGTCCATATGTAGCTGTAAATCCCCAGTTATCGGCTGTGCTTCCACTAAATGAACAAAATACTAAAGTAGGATCGATTACAATTGTCGAATTCGGATCGTAATTTTTTAAATCAAATTTTACAACATTACCACTCACGATGTACTTGCAGTTAACTTCTGATTTAATTGAACCTTTTACCTGGTATGTATAGGGTGATGATTCTTTCATCTCGCCTAAAGATGTGGAAGTAATCAGTTCTTTATTTTTTACATTTAATTTATCTACACCGGTATATCGTAAAGCAATCTTGCTGAGATTGGCCCCGGGTTTTGCTATGATATCATATTTTAATGTGCCATTGTATGTATAATATCTTACATCCACTCCCGGATAGATATTTTGCAAAGTCATACCCTGGTAAATGCGGCAATTACTTGTCCATTTTGCAGGGTCGTTTCCAATTATATAATTATTAAATGTACTGATCGTTTTATCTGCAACGATTTTCATATTGGCACTTGCGCCAATAAAATCAACATTCCATGAATGAGAATTGACTGTTATAGGACCTGTTCGTTTTGCTACGCTGCTATTTTTATCAGATCCGTGTAAAGAGGCATACAGGTTTTGTAAATCGTCAGCATTGGATTGTAAAATTGTGAACCCACCTTCACGGATAAAAACAGAACCGTTGTCGATTGATCCGCGGTATTTAACCCGGCTATCCCATTGACCTTTATTTTCTACAAATTCTATAACTCCCTGACCATTTGAAATAGTTACAAAGCATAACAAACTAAATAAACTAAGTGTGAGGTATCGGTTCAAAATCAAGTTTTAGTTATACAAATAACGAAATTTAATGCTTCTATGTTTAAAATCTTCTGTTAAGATAATCAAGTCTTTCGTCTTTTTACCTGAGAATGACAATCCAAATTCATTTTTCATTAAGAAATTTTACTCCAAGCTCTGCCGCCATGTTGCTGTAACAGAAAATTCTTTAACTGCAAATTTTCTGCCGAACTAAGATCGGGGTCATTTTCTAAAATCCCTTGCGCAAAATTACGGGCAGTGTCAAGAATCTGACGGTCTTTGACAATGTTTGCCAGCTTAAAGTTTAAAAGACCACTTTGTCTTGTTCCTTCTATATCACCAGGTCCCCGTAATTCAAGATCTTTTTCTGCTATTTCAAATCCATTTGATGTAGCAGTCATAATCCGGATGCGTTCACGGGCATCATTACCTATTTTAGTTGATGATAAAAGTATGCAATAGCTTTTTTCAGCACCTCTGCCAACTCTGCCCCGCAACTGATGCAATTGAGATAAACCAAAACGTTCAGTGCTTTCGATTACCATAACCGATGCATTCGGAACATCTACCCCTACTTCTACTACTGTGGTGGAAACCATTATTTGTGTATCACCCGTAACAAATCGTTTCATATTCATTTCTTTTTGTTCGTTGGGCTGTTTACCATGTACCATGCTGATCCAATATTTTGGCTCCGGAAAATAGGCTTTTACGTTTTCATATCCTTTCATCAGATTTTCATAATCCATCTTTGAGCCTTCTTCTATTAAAGGGAAAATAATATACGCCTGTCGTCCTTTTGCTATTTCATTTTTTATAAAATCCATCACCTTACTTCGATGCGTATCATACCGGTGAACGGTATTGATTGGTTGGCGGCCCGGTGGCAATTCATCAATCACACTATAATCCAAATCACCATATGCTGTCATGGCTAATGTACGTGGGATTGGGGTGGCTGTCATTACCAAAACATGAGGAGCTATTTCTGCTTTTTCCCAAAGCTTTGCCCGTTGTGCTACCCCAAAGCGATGTTGTTCATCTACTATCACCAAACCAAGGTTTTTAAATTGTACTACTTCCTCAATTACCGCATGTGTTCCGATAAGAATATTTAAAGAACCTTCATTCAGACTTTGTGAAATTTTTTTTCTTTCTTTTGTTTTAGCAGATCCGGTAAGCAGTTCAACTGTTACCGGCAAATCTTTCAGCATTTTTTTAATACTGGCTAAATGTTGCTGAGCCAAAATTTCAGTTGGCGCCATCAGGCAACTTTGAAAACCATTATCTGCTGCAAGCAACATCGTTAGTAATGCAACAATTGTTTTTCCACTGCCGACATCCCCTTGCAATAAACGATTCATCTGGCGACCTGTTGCTGTATCTGTTCTTATTTCTTTTAAAACTCTTTTTTGTGCATTCGTTAATTCAAAGGGTAAATAATTTTTATAAAAATTATTAAACAGCTCTCCCACTTTCCCAAACACTACTCCTTTCGAAAAACGATGGCGGTTACTTCTCAATTGCATAATACGTAATTGCGCAACAAATAGTTCTTCAAATTTTATGCGGGCTGCAGCCAATTCAAAATCTTCTGGTGATGTAGGGAAATGAATTTTTGTCAGCGCTTCAAATTTTGAAAGCAGCTTCAATTGTTTTATTACGGGTGCAGGAATATTTTCTGGAATCTCTTTTACACTTACCATTTTCATCAGCACTGCAGTAAGCTTTGCTATTTGTCTTCCTCCCAGTCCTTTTGCTTTTAATTTTTCTGTAGATGGATAAACAGGTTCTAAAAAACTTTTACCATCCTTTTTATCTAATGTAAGCGGTTCGATTTCCGGATGAGAGATTTGTGGATTGCCTTGAAAGAATGATACCTTACCATAAATTAGATAAGGCATTCCTACCTCCACTATTTTTTGTATCCAGTTTACACCCTGAAACCATACCAACTCAAGTTCGCCTGTACTATCTTTTACAATCGCAACTGCCCTTTTGGAAAATTTTTGACCAACCACTTCAAATCGGATAATCTTACCGGCAATCTGCACATATTCTGAATCCGGTTTTATTTCATTTATTAAATTTACCTGAGTCTTATCTACATGGCGAAAAGGGAAATGCTCCAGTAAATCTTTAAATGTAAAAATGCCTAACTCTTTTTTCAATAATTCGCCACGGTGCGGGCCTACTCCTTTCAGATATTCGATTGGACTTGATAATATGTTGGAGGAAGAACGGATATTAAAATGTTTCGTACAAAAATAAATGAAAGTTAGTGTTGAATTGCGTTTAAACTTTACTGTCAAATTTTATTTTTTGATAAACCCAGCGTTTCAAATAATAAATAAAAATTGAATGTTTATAAAATTGAGTTTGTATATCCAGAATTATCCACTATTTTTATAATCACCAGGTACCAAAAACTTAAACCGAATGAAAAGCCATCTCCACCTTTTGCAGATTAATCTGCAGTTTGGCGATTTTAAATTTGCTTTACTAAGTCTTGTTACTGCATTTGTTTTCACACTTATCACAATCCCTCCGATTATTTTAATCATAAAAAAGTATAAGCTATTTGATATGCCCGGTGCAAGAAAGGAGCATTCATTACCCATCCCAACAATGGGCGGCATTGCAATTTTTTCGGGAATGACAGCAGCCTTGTTAATATGGTTTCCTTTTAGTAATAACCTGGCCCAAATTTGTTTTTTCTTTTCAATATTTATTTTATTTGGCCTTGGCATTATGGATGATCTGAGAGATCTGTCAGCTCGTTATAAATTCATCGTTCAAATTGGTTTGGCTATCCTTATTGCTTTAGCTGGCATACGCATTACCTCCTTCAATGGGCTATTTGGAATACATGAACTTTCCATTTCTGCACAATACACGATGACGATACTTGCTGTTGTCGGGATCACAAATGCATTTAATCTTATAGACGGCATTGATGGGTTGGCAGGTGGTTTAGGATTTATGAGTTTAATTACACTTGGCTTATTTCTTACCATGAGTAAAGATGCAAATACCGCATTAATTGCATTTGCTTTGGCTGGGGGATTGCTTGCATTCCTATATTATAATTTTAATCCTGCCAGAATTTTTATGGGAGATACCGGCTCTTTAGTATTAGGATTTGTGGTCGCCGTTCTTTGTATTCGTTTTATCCAGGTAAATAATTCGAATGCTACGGCAATTATTACATTTCCTCCAGTCTTTACGTTGGGCCTGGTTATGGTTCCTGTATTTGATACGCTTCGGGTTTTTGCTACCAGAATCTGGCGGGGCAAATCTCCATTTATAGCAGACCGAACTCATATTCACCATTTACTTACCAATGCCGGCATCAATCATTCCCTGGCTACAAGAATCATCTGTATTGTACATGCTATGATTTTGATAGATGTGTATGTTATGAGAAATGTAAGACAGGAATGGTTACTGCTGATACTATTCGCATTTATGATACTCGTTACATTTATTTTCAGCAATATTTCAATTATCTCAAAATGGTTTGTTTCAAAAAGCACAACCGTACAATCTGAAAACTAAAACCCCTGCAGAATAAAACTCTGCCCTCTTAATAAAGATTAAAATCATTTCGTTTCTATAGCACCGAAAACTTATATACAGTTGTATGCTTATAGGTCTCCCCAGGTCTTAAAATAGTTGATGGAAAAGATTTTTGATTGGGGCTATCGGGGAAATGTTGTGTTTCCAAACACAAAGCGCCATGCTTAATATATTTCATTCCGCCTTTTGTATTGGTCAATGTACCATCTAAAAAATTACCCGCATAAAATTGTATACCTGGTTCCGTAGTCCATACTTCCATTTTCCTTCCACTGTTTGGCTCGGTAAGTTCAGCTACTAATTCCAACGAATTCCCATTTTTATTTAATACCCAGTTATGATCATAACCACCTTCTACCTGGTCTATTTCTTTTCCAATTTTCTTTGCTGTATTAAAATCCATTGGGCCACCTGTTACTGATTTTATTTCTCCGGTAGGAATTATTTGATCATTTACGGGAGTATAGTTGGCAGCTTTTATCATCAGCTCATGATTCAATATTGTTGAATCTTTTCCAGCAGATAAATTAAAATATGCATGACTGGTTAAATTAATTGGTGTTGCTTTGTCTGTTGTTGCACTATAATCAATCATCAATCCATTGTCAGATGATAAAGAATAAATTACTTCAATCTGCAAATTACCGGGATAGCCTTCTTCGCCATCTTTACTGAGGTATGAAAGTTTCAGGCTACTGTCTCCTGGTAATTTTTCAATATTCCAGTACACTTTATCAAATCCTAAATTACCACCATGTAAGCTATTACCATTCATATTTCCTGCCAATTTAAACACTTTCCCATCCAACGAAAATTTTGCGTTCGCAATCCTGTTTCCGTAACGCCCAATCAAAGCACCAAAGTAAGGAACTCCCTTTTGCAAAAAGCCATCAAACGATTCAAACCCTGTAACTACATCACCCATTACCCCTTGCTTATCGGGTGTAATAATTTTTGTTATAATACCACCATAGTTTATTACACTTACCTGCATACCATTTACATTTGCCAGCGTATATTCAGTTACCGGTTTATTTTCAAAACTTCCGAATGATTTTTCGGTAAGCGTTGCTTTTTCAATTTTCATTATATTATTTGTTGTGGGTTCTTTAGTTGTGTTATTGCATGATGTGTATAAAATAATAAGAGACGCAATTAATATTTTATTTTCCATATTCAAAGCTTAATTTTTTAAAATACTTTTTATTTTCACATTAATTATTTTAAAATTATTTGATTTTAGAAAATGGCAATGGTTTTAAAAAAATCGATTCAATTTTCTCT
>JANOFP010000398.1:0-4837 GCA_031413675.1 Bacteroidota bacterium | reverse complement strand
TGGTCATGGGATGAAAATACAATTTTACATTAAAACCAGCTACTGGATATAATAAATGCAAAATTCCCGTGGATGGAAACTTTTCTGAAACACAAAATTTTTTCCTTAGCTTGTATATATCAAAACCACTTTTATGCGTATTCATTACCTGTTGTTCAAAACCTTTATTGCATTGCTTGTTATTAATGTGTCGTGCAACACGTCTTCAAAGGAAGGCTCAGGGTATAGTGCAGCCATCGAAGAAAAAATAAAACAAGTAGAAAACAACCTCAGTGGTGGTGTGCAGATAGAGGATAGTGTGAATACATACAACCTGATGGAACGAATGAAGTATTTTAAAATCCGCGGACTGAGCATTGCAGTGGTACACGATTATAAAATTGAATGGGCCCGTGGTTATGGCATAGCAGATACCGTGGGACAAAAACCAGTAACAGTGCAAACGCTTTTCCAGGCAGGCTCTATCAGCAAATCGCTGAATGGCGTGGGTGTTTTAAAACTCGTACAGGATAAAAAAATTGATCTCTATACTGACATCAATACTTACCTGCAGAGCTGGAAATTTCCTTATGATACAGTGTCGAAAGGAAAAAAGATTACCGTAGCAAACTTGCTGAGCCATACTGCGGGATTGACTATACATGGCTTTCCCGGTTATGAAAAAAACGATACCATTCCTTCATTGCAGCAGATACTGGATGGAAAACTGCCTGCTAATACAAAAGCTGTCCGTTCTCAGTTTGAACCCGGTCTTCGTTATCAGTATTCAGGTGGCGGTACCACTATTTCACAATTGATCGTACAGGATATTACGCACCAGCCTTATGATGTATATATGTGGGAAAATGTTTTGAAACCTTTAGGCATGTCGATGAGTTCTTATTCTCAACCGCCAGCGAAAGACAAAGAAAAATTTCTTGCAACAGGTTATCGTGATGACGGAAAAGAAGTGGAAACAAAATTTCATGTATATCCTGAACAAGCTGCTGCGGGTTTATGGACAAACCCGACAGATCTTTCAAAATATATTATTGAAACGCAGCTTGCTCTGCAAGGAAAATCAGAGAAAGTGTTATCGCAGCAAATAACGAAGCTGAGGTTAACACCTTATATTGACAGCAATGCGGCATTAGGCGTTTTTATAGAAAAGAAAAATAATGAAAGATATTTTGGCCACAATGGGGCAGACGAAGGATTTTTGAGTGCATATACCGGGAGTTTTGAAAATGGTAATGGCGTTGTAGTAATGGTGAACTCTGATAATGGTGCAATACTGGAAGAAGTGATGAACAGCGTGGCAATCGTTTATGGCTGGAAGGATTATTATAAACCTATGAAGAAAAAAGTGGTTTCCATCAGCGATGCACTTTTTAAAAGCTATGAAGGAAATTATTTTTTATTCGGCGATACAATTAGCGTCAGCCGGAAAGGCAATGAATACTTTTTAATTATTAACAACCGCCGGAATTTTGATATGCATTTTTCATCTGACACTGAATTTTTTTCAAAACAGTTAAAGCTTGAATTTAAATTTGAAAAAGATGAAAAGGGAAGAGTAAACGGTTTTTATTTTAAAGAAGGCAGTGAAGAGTTAAGAGCAAAGAGGTTGTGATGCTTCATTTTTTTTCAATGGACTATGGATAAGACCCGGCAGACGAAAATATTTAACTACGAATCTAAAATTTCAGAAATTATTTCAGCAAGTTTACAGTTTATAGTAAACTGTAAACTATGACAATTGATAGTCAAATAATTAATTATTTAAAGAGCGACTCTGAAGCCTTCGTAAGTGAGTTACTTGAAAAAATTTCTGTTTCAAGACAAATGTTGCACAGGGTGCTGAACAGAATGATAGAAGAGAGTTTGCTGGAGAAAATATGCCGGCAGCTAAAAGTGTTTACAGATTTTAGGGCAATAAAGATCTGATTAAACAGCATGCCATTTTATTAACGGAGGTAGAAAGTAATGGTGATTAACTAAGAGTTATTTTTACTGTCAATAAACCCGGGATTGAATGCCGGGGATTATTGAAATATTCTTATTAAATTTAATGCTACAATTGTCCAACCATGCAGTACCTTTTGGAAGTAGAAAACAAAAAAGATAAATTTATTCTTGAAGTGCTTAAAAAATTCAGGTAGGTGAAAACAAGTCCGCTTACAAAAAGAAATAAACTTTTTTTGACAGAACTGCAGCAGGCGGTTGAACAGTTAAAGCTTGCTAAAAAAGGAAAACTCAGGATTCAAAAAGCAAAAGAACTGCTGGATGAATTATAATATTAATTAACCGTATTAGTACAATTTGTGTGGTAACTTTACAAAAAGCCAGGGTTATGAAATCAATTCAGAATTTTACTGCAATTATAGAAAAAGAGGACAATGGTTTTGTTTCTTTATGTCCCGAACTGGATATTGCCAGCCAGGGTAATACTGTAGAGGAAGCCAAGGCCAATCTGCAGGAAGCAATTGAGTTGTTTTTTGAACATGCTTCAAAAGATGAAATAGTATCCAGGTTAAAAACCGATGTCTTCATAACTAATTTGCAAGTAGCCGTTGCGTAAGTTAAAAATACTTTCCGGAAAAGAAGTTTGTAAAATCCTTTCAGACCATGGATTTGTTTTGGTGCGCCAAAAAGGGAGTCACATCATAATGCAAGAGAAAACCGGTGACAGCACCATTACTGTTCCCGTACCTAATCACCCTGAAATCAGGATTGGAACTTTGCAATCCATTATTCGCCAATCACAGATTCCAAGAGAACATTTTGAAATAGGGTAATAAATTTTTACCCCCTGGTCTGTTTGCAAGAACTTTTACATTAGATGAAAGTATTGACACCGCAAACATTGCAGCTAAATACACTGATGGTGTATTACAAATTAGTCTGCCAGTTATTGCAGGTAAAGAAAATGTGAAGAAAGAAATAGTGATTAATTAAGATTTGCTTTTTGCAGTATTAAACCCCAGCATTGAGTCGGGGTTTTTGTTTTGACTATTAGTAGGACTATAAGCACATGGAAACTTGGAAAAAGTTATTTAACTTACCATAATGAAAAATAGCATTGTTATTCTATTATTGCTTATTTGTATAAGTCCGTGTTTTTCACAGATTGATCATCTACAAATACTACTCGGAAAAACTGAATCACAAGTTAGACACTATCTTGACTCTTTAAATAGCTTAAAAAAGAATCCTTACTATAAGATTGAAAAAGATATTTCACAAGATGGCAATTTGATTTTAAAAAGTGGTTTTTCTATTTCTGACGAACAGTTTTATACATGTACAAGTATTTGGACATTTTTTAATAGAATTCAAGGAACTGAAATTTGTGTCAATCAACGTTTTCTTGGTGGTGTTGAATATGCCCAATCTAATTTATCGTTTATTAAAGATAATTTTGAATTTGTTTCGGAGGGACGTTGGCAAAAGCCATTCGGTAATAGCAAAAAAAACAAAATCGTTGCAACATTCAAGCGAAACGATGGGGAATTTCCAACATATGTTATAGATTATTTTTTCGAGCCAGTTGAATAATACTACTACAATAAACTGCTTCTATTTTTAAAAATTTCGATTGATAATTTAAGGAAATTTCAGGTTATATTTTTTAAGTAATTTTTCATTCTTTTCTTCATACAATAACTGAAGCATATCAGAAATCGGTTTCTGCCATAACTCGTTTAATGATTTCTTTAATTCAACAAAATCGCTTTGCATTTGTTCGGTTCGACTGATAAAATCATTTTTTATAATGACTGAGTCCGATATGACGTTTTGAACCTGTTTCCACTTCCTGTAATCTTGAATTTTTTCTTTTTTGGGAACAAGATGATTCCCCGTCGAATCAATAACAGATGCGATAGTGTAACCATGAATAATTACATTTCTGTATCTTTTAATTAAAGTCGATAAACTATAATAATTTTTCCATGCATCTGAATTGTCAAAATATTCATTCAAAAGTGATTCTCTATGGGGCAGTTTTATTGAAATCCCTTTCCCCTTTTTTAAATAGTGATTATAGAGATTGGAATAATTTTTTTTATACCACACCCGGGCATAATTTTCCACAAACTCATCCTCGGACATTGATCCTAAAATTTTACTTGATTTGCCAGTGCATTCCAGAATCAGTAAATATAAAATATGTATGACTTCCTCGGCACTATCACAAGCACTTACCAAGTGCACATAGAAATCTTCAAAATAAGAAAAATGCATTTGCTTGAAGTTGAAATATGCATAGAATAAATTTTGAAATATTGAATAATGAAAAGAACCAAGTTCATTCAATTCATGCGATATATTTATTCGACAATCAGTAATTCTATCAAAATCATCTCTAGGTATTGTTTCATCTATCCTATTTGTCCATGGCACGATGATATATTTCCAGAACTTTTCACAATTAGGGAACCAATCAGTAATAATTACTCCATATTCTTTTTCAGTTGAAGCTCCTGAATTATCAAAGGTTGTTTCATCTATGAGATGCTTAAACTTATTGAACTCGATTTCCATAAAAAAGAATTTAGTAAATGTGAATTTAGTCCGTTATAAATAATTGTTGCGCAGAATTGTTGTTGTTGTACAAGAGTGCGACGCAACTGAAGCTTAATAGAAATACAGAAGCTGGCAACCAAAATAGCTGCCAGCTTTTATTAAAACTCTTCACAAAATATTTTATCTCTCTTCTCGCGCGCGACGGCGCTGCCGCAGACCGGGCATTCGCGCGGCATGTGGAAGTTGGGCACGTAGTTCGCGCGCTCGCCCGGCACGCGGCCGACCACTTCGGGGATCACATCACCGGCGCGGCGTACGATGACGGTATCGC
>JANOFP010000397.1:0-4001 GCA_031413675.1 Bacteroidota bacterium | reverse complement strand
TAAGGTAATCCCCCAATTCATCCAATGTATTAAGTGCAAAGCCTAAGCGGTTCATTCCTGTTTCTATTTCCAAATGAACAGGAAACTGTTGCAATGCTTCTCGTTTAAGATAAACATCTAATTTTTTTAATAAATCGAATGAAAATATTTCGGGTTCAAGATTATACTCTACTAAAACATCAAAACTATTTTCATCAGGATTCATAACCATAATTGGCAAATGAATTCCTGCTTTTCTTAACTCTACACCTTCATCAGCATAAGCTACTCCCAAATAATGGCAACCATGATATTGCAATACACCTGCTATTTCGGCACCACCACTTCCGTAAGCATAAGCTTTTACCATTGCCATCGTTTTAACTCCGGGCTTGAGTAACTTTTGATATTCTTTCAAATTATGAACGATGGCATCTAAGTTTATTTCCAGCCTTGTTTGATGAACTTTTTGCTCTAGTAACCTTGTAATTTGTTCAAACTCAAATTTTCTTGCTCCTTTAACTAAAATCGTTTCATCTTTAAACTGTGAAGTACGGAATTGTTTCAAAAAAAATTCTGTTGATGAAAAATATTCCTGCTTACTTGCTGAGTCATTCAGGAATAAAGGAAGATGATTAGTTATTTGCTCTCCAATACTAATTACCCTGTTTATTTTATTTTGATTTAAGGAATCTGCAATTTGCTTATACAAAAGTTTATTACTGATACCCGTTTGTAAAAAGTCGGAAAGAATAACTGTTTTTTGCAACCCGGTAGATTGTTGTTGTAAAAAATTCAAAGCAATATTGAATGAACTTAAATCTGCACTGTAACTGTCATTTATTACAACACAATTATTAATTCCCTTTTTCATCTCCAGCCGCATATTTACCGCTTGCAGCAATTTCATTCTTTCAACAATCCTTTTTTTCTGCATCTTAAAATAGATCAGAACACAAAAGCAGGTAATTGCATTTTCTATTGACGCAGTATCAGTAAAAGGAATTGAAAAGTTTATCGTTTCCTGTTTATCTTTTTTTAAATCAGGTTTAATAGTTGCGCTTATCTCCGTTCCAATATCCCTAAGCCGTACATATTCTAATTTAACTGAATTGCTTTTATGATAGCCCCATGAAATAATTTGCTTGCCGGTTTTTTTCAATACATCCCGGTTTTTTTTATCGTCTCCATTAGCTATTATGATTTTACAGTTACTGCTTTGAAACAGTTTTAATTTTTCTTCAAATTTTTGTTTTTTATTTTTAAACCCTTCGCTGTGTGCTTCACCAATGTTGGTAACAATGCCCAAAGTGGGCTGAATGATAGACTCAAGAAAATGCATTTCACCCGGTTTTGAAATACCTGCTTCAAAAATTGCAAGTTCATGTTGTTCTTCTATTTGCCAAACACTTAACGGTACTCCTACTTGCGAATTATAACTTCTGGGGCTTCGAATACAATTTTTATCAGGATGCAATAATTGATACAACCATTCCTTTACAATCGTTTTTCCATTACTGCCCGTGATTCCAATAACCTCTATATCAAATTTATTTCTATGGTGGGCTGCTATTTGCTGTAATGCAGACAAGACATTTTTTACTTTAATGAAATTTGCTCCTTTAAAATCGGAAGTAATTATTTTTTTACTTATTATAAAACTGTTAACTCCTTTCTTAAATGCATCGGCAATAAATCGATGTCCATCCCCCTGAGCGGTAAGAATTGCGAAAAATAAAGAATCAGATGGATTAACAATTTTGCGACTATCTATTAATAAATGTTCAATAAAAGGATTAGATGAACCTGTTAGCTCTCCTTTTGTAATTTTTGCAATATCAATCAATGAATATTTCAATAAGAAGATTTTATAGACTATTTATTCTTTTAAGTCCGGAGGCACTCCTTTTTTCGGCATCGCAATTGAATATAACATTGAGCCTGCAAGACAAACCATAATTACACCCAAAGAAATAAATACCTGCGTTGTTTTATCAAACCATTCCTGTATCCAATGTTCGCCCAGCATTTTAAAACCAATAAATACTAATACAATTGCAATTCCCTGCTGCAAATAATCAAATTTAGTAACAGCACCCCTTAGTAAAAAGAATAATGACCGTAAACCCAATACGGCAAATATGTTGGATGTATAAATTACAAATTGATCCCTCGATATACCCATTACAGCCGGAATGCTATCTAAAGCAAACACCAGGTCAATAGCTGCAAGCATTATAATTACAATAAACAATGTTGTATAAACGGGTTTTCCATTTTCGATAATCCGATACTTACCCCCACCATCATGCGAAGCAAGCGGAAGCATTTTTTTCATGAACCTGAAAATTTTGGATTGCTGCGGATCAAATTCTTCATCATCGCTGGCTGTAAACATTTTGTACCCGGTAAATACAAGAAAAACTCCAAAGATGTAAAGTATCCATTCAAACTTCTGGACCAACACCACACCTACTGTAATAAAAACAACTCGGAATACGATCGCCATTAATATTCCGATCAGGAGTACACGTCCATAATATTTTTCTTTTACTGAAAAAGCTGAGAAGATTAAAATGAATACAAAAATATTGTCGATGCTCAAGCTCCATTCCATCAGGTAAGCACTCAGGTATTCGAGAGCAAGTGTTTGTCCTTTTTCAATCCACATAAAAACAAAAAAACCTAGTGCCAATCCCACCCAAAAAAATGTTTGATACAAAGCCTGCTGGATTGTAATCTTCTTGTCTTTTTTACTTAACAGCCCTAAATCAAATGAAAGTGCAAGTATTAATACAATTCCAAAAACGAGATAGGTGATTTGATCAGTTGTCATTTAAATTTCTTAATGTTCAAAGATAATTAATGCGGGGTTTATAAATGCGGATAACGCAATCAGTCTATTCAGCATATTTTCTTTTTCGTATTTGTTGATAAATCCAACCACATACGATAAGGAGCAAAACGGGTAAAATGATATTGATGAATTGCCAGGTGGTTTGCTGTTTCTGTACTTTGCTTACATCTAATTGCCGGAGAACAATTTCTTTATTTCTTGTTTCGGTGATAGCAGAATTGTTTACCAAATACTCAAGATTATTTAATAAAAATTCCCGGTTGGCAAACTGATATTCATATTGTGAACCAACGGTAAAAAAATTTAAACCCATTGGCAATGGACCATCCTTTGGTGAAAAATCATTTAACACCATATCTCCATCACCTACAACGATTATTTTGTTTTCTTCTGACATCTCTTTGAATGGCAAACCTTGAGCAGCAAGACTATCTATCTTCACTTTCGGCACTCTTCCTTTATATAACGATGTAAACTTTCCTTCGAGTAATAGGGCAACCGGAATATTCTTTTCTTTAAACTTTTCATCTTCAGGTAAATTTTTGTTTTCATTTAAACTAATAAGAGCCGGTGTATTTATCCGGCGTGAATTTGCAGATGAAACCAATAACGGAGTTTTTTTAATGCCGGATACTTTAATTGTATCCAAAGAATTTACAAACCGGCCTGCTACCAGGCCTATATTTTTATTGATAGAATGATTGCCTGCAGATTCGAAAAGCGGATAATAATTCCAGTGCAAAAACTCATATTGCGGATTCCCGGCGTTGCCACCAATAGCAAAAGGCATAAAGTCGCATTGTAAATCCATTACAAGATCCGGATTAATGCGAACGCCATACCGGAAAAGAATATCAGTAAGATCGAGATTACGATCATACGCAACTAATTCGGATTTATACCCGAGGCTATCTTGTTCTGCATTTAATCCGTCAATAAACATTAGTAGCTTACCTCCCCCCATCACATATTGATCAATTTTAAATTTCTCATCATCAGTAAAAGCAATAGATGGTTTTACAATTATAAGAGCTTTGAAAGTATCAGGAATTGTTTTTTGCTGATTAATATTAAATGTAAAAAGATCATAGTCTTTTTGTAACGATTGGCGTATTCCATAACTTCTGGCATCTGCCGGCTCTCCGTTACCAGTGGAATATGCAAT
>JANOFP010000396.1:0-13709 GCA_031413675.1 Bacteroidota bacterium | reverse complement strand
AATAATCAATAAATTCCATGAAGTTTTTATTTTTTATAACAGCCTGAATTTACTTCATGCTGTCTTCAGTTGCTGCATCACCTTCTTCGTCTTTTGATTTGTGGTAATCCTCATTCAATTGTTTTTCAAATTTTCTTTCGTCTTTTTGATTTCGCCGTACTAAAAAAACGATCAGTACGATAATTGCAATACCAAAAAGAATCAAAAATGGCCAGTTCATAAATTAAAGTTTGCATTAAAGTTAAACTGATTACCGGACTTTGCATGTTAAGTTTCAATGTTGGCAACGATAGACTAACTTCATGTTTTCATTTAAACAATGCAGACGTATTAACAACTTACTACACAGGAAATCTTTGATCATCTCAACACATCTGAATCAGGATTGAAAAACGAAGCTGCGCAGGCACTTTTAAAAAACTATGGTGCCAATGCATTGCAGGAAGCAAAACAAAAAAGCAGGTTAGCTATTTTGCTCTCACAGTTTACCGATGTAATGATTATTATCCTGGTTATTGCGGCAGTTATTTCATTTGTTGTTGGCGAGCATACAGATGCGTTTGTGATTTTAGCTATCATTATTGGAAATGCGTGGATGGGATATTACCAGGAGTATAATGCTGAAAAGTCGGTGCGGATGCTGAAAAAAATGTCAGCACAATTTGCATTGGTTGTAAGGGATAGTAACCCTGCTAAAATTGTAGCTGCGCAACTGGTGCCCGGTGATATTATTTTATTGGAAGCAGGCGATATTGTTCCTGCTGATGCAAGGTTGATTGAAGTCCATTCTTTTAAAACCGATGAAGCATCACTCACAGGCGAAAGCCATTCGGTTGAAAAGAAAACGGATGCTATCAAAGAACAAAACCTTGTTTCAGGAGATCAGCTTAATATGATTTTCAAAGGGACTATTGTAAGTAATGGTTCTGCCAAAGCGGTAGTAACAACTACCGGCATGAAAACCGAATTAGGTAAAATAGCAGGTTTGCTGGAAGTTGAATCGCAAAAAACACCATTACAAAAACGGCTTGCAGTTTTTAGCAAGCAGCTTGCTATCATTGTTATACTTATTTGCCTCGTAGTCTTTGGTATTGGATTATGGCGTGGCGAACCTTCATTCGCCATGTTTCTTACAGCATTATCACTGGCTGTTGCTGCTTTACCCGAAGCACTTCCTGCGGTAATCACAATTGCACTTGCACGGGGTGCCCGGCGAATGGTAAAACAAAATGCATTGATGAGAAAATTACCTGCTGTAGAAACATTAGGCTCCGTTACATATATCTGCAGCGATAAAACTGGAACGCTTACGCAAAATAATATGACGGTGGAAAAACTGGAAGCAGTACTTGAAAAAGAAGAATTATTAAAGCATGCAATGATTTTAAATAACGAAGTAAAATTTTCAGAAGATGGATTGCTGGGAGATTCAACTGAGACAGCATTAGTTGATCATGCTTTGGAAAAGGGTCATACAAAAGAAGAATCGGATAAACAATTTCCTTTTGTATTAAAACTTCCGTTTGATTCCGAAAGAATGCGGATGAGTACATTACACCAGCACGATAATAAATGGATATTATTTGTAAAAGGCGCCCCGATAAAAATGACCGAAGTATTAAGTGGAAAATACAAAGAGCAGATTCCGGCATGGCTTGATAAAAATCGTGAATGGGCTGCTGATGGTTTAAGGGTTTTATTTTTTGGTTATAAAATATTTGATCAGAATCCCGGGGAAATAAAAGCAGATGCGGAAACTGAACTGGACTTTTTGGGTATGACTGCTATGATAGACCCACCAAGAGAAGAAGTTATAGAAGCTATTAAGCAATGTAAAACAGCAGGCATCAAATCGGTGATGATAACCGGTGATCAGCCGCTTACTGCAAAAGCAATTGCAGAACGTTTGGGTATGATTGAGAAAGGCCACGAAGGTGTAAAGACAGGATCTGATCTTGATAAATTATCTGCTGAAGCATTCAATGCAGAAATAAAAAACACTATAGTATATGCAAGAGTATCGCCTGAGCAAAAATTAAATATTGTAAAAGCATTGCAAGGCAATGGGGAATTTGTTGCCATGACAGGTGATGGTGTAAATGATGCACCTTCATTGAAGCAGGCTGATATTGGTGTGGCAATGGGAATAACTGGTACAGACGTATCCAAAGAAGCGGCAGATATGATATTGCTCGATGATAATTTTGCAACCATAGTAAAAGCAATACGGGAAGGCAGAAGAATTTATGAGAATATCCGGAAATTTATTTTGTATGTACTTTCCTGCAATCTTGGTGAAATACTAACAATTTTTTTAGCCCCGTTATTGGGTTTTGCAATTCCTTTACTTCCTACTCATATTCTTTGGATAAACTTAGTAACAGATGGCCTGCCGGGATTGGCACTTGTAACAGAACCTGCAGAAAAAGATATTATGAACCGTGCCCCAAGGCCGCCAAAAGAAAATTTATTTGCCGGTGGGTTGGTTGAAAGAATAGTACTGACAGGAGTTATACTCACTGCTGCTGCAATCTTAATTCAATGGTGGGCAGTGGGGCAGGGGTATACTGTACGTACGCAGCAAACAATGGTTTTCACAACACTTTGTTTTGTGCAATTGGGTAATGCATTATCGGTTCGCTCTGTTTATAATTCTCTTTTTTCTTCAAAAATATTTGCAAACAAAGAATTGTGGGGTGCAATTATACTTACTGTCATTCTGCAATTGTTAATCGTGTATGTTCCTTTTTTACAATCCATTTTTAAAACAACTGCTTTAGCCTGGAATACAATGGCAGCTATTTTAATTGTTACAATCAGCTCTGTTCTATTTATTGAGTTTTTAAAGTATTTAAATAAAAGAAAATATTTTAAGCGGTTAAATAAAATAAAGCAGGGATGAAATTCAGCTTGAGCCGCCCCGGTTTTCTGTTTTTATGAATGTGTTTTTCTTACATTTTTCCAGTAGCTTTAAAAACACAAAACCAGCGATATGAAAAATATACTTCTTGTAATTTTAGTTTTTGCAAACGTTTCAATGTTTGCTCAAAAGAATGCTTCTGTTTCTTTTGAAAAATGGATAAGCCTTAAAGGCGTTGGAAGCCCAGTTATTTCTCCCGATGGTAAAACGATTGTGTACTCAGTAAGCAGTACCGATTGGGCAAATAATTCATACGATAATGAACTCTGGATGGCAAGAGATGGGGAAGCCCCTGTGCAGTTAACAAGAACAAGTAAAGCCAGCAGTACCGGCGCGGCATTTACTCCCGATGGAAAATATGTAAGCTTTCTTGCCAACAGGGGAGAGAAGAATCAACTCTATATTATTTCAATAATGGGTGGTGAAGCAATACAGGTAACTAATGATGCAGATGGCATCAGCAATTATGACTGGAGCCCGGACGGAACCCGGATTGTTTATAGTAAACCACAAACCGACAACAAACAGGAAAAAAATACAAAAGAAAGATATGGTGCATTTGGTGTGGAAGGAGAGGAGTATAAACAAAATCATTTATGGCTACTCAACTTTAATTACGATTCTGTTTTTCTTGCAGGACAATTGCCCTGTTATACCGGAAAGAAAGATTCAACCAGTACAGCAAAAGTGCCGGAATGTTTTTCATTACCAATGGCTAAACAACTAACAGAAGGAAATTTTTCAGTGTCAGGTTTTTCCTGGTGTCCCGATGGAAAACAAATTGCTTTTAACCGTCAGTCTAATCCGCTTATTCTCTCAAACATCAGCGCAGACATTGTATTGATAGATGCTGATACAAAAAAAATGACGACGGTAATAAGTAATCCAACTGGTGATTTTTTTAATAGATGGAACTCAGAAGGAACTGCATTTGTTTATGGGAGTGCTGTGAATGATTCAATCACTGACTTTTTTAAAAATAACCGGCTGTTTATTTATGATTTAAAAACTAAAAGCAGCATGGAGATTGCAAAAGATATTGATGAAACCAAATCGGTTGCCGACTGGAATAAATCCGGTTTGTTTCTTTCTGCTTTTGAAAAAACAAAACGAAAATTATATAGCGTTGATGTAAAAACGGGAGCGACTAAAACTGTTTTGCTTGCATTGGATTTGCCGGGCGGTATTTCCTTTAGTAAAAACTCAGATGCCATTGCAGTATCGGGAAGAAATTATACAGGGCTAAATGAAATTTATTCATGGCAGTTGAATCAACCCTTAAAACAAATAACTAGCAGTACATCCCAGATTAAAGAATGGAATACACCCGTAAATGAAGTGATACAATGGAAGAGTAAAGACGGTGCAATTATCGAAGGTGTTTTATTAAAGCCAAAAAATTATGATGCAACTAAAAAATATCCATTGCTGGTAGTTATACATGGCGGCCCAACCGGTATTGATCTTCCAGATCCCACACCAACTTATGTATATCCAATCATGCAATGGACTGAGAAAGGCGCATTGGTGCTGCGGGTAAACTATCGTGGCAGTGCTGGTTATGGAGAAAAATTCCGTTCATTAAATGTAAAGAACCTTGGTGTTGGGGATATGTGGGATGTGGTAAGCGGTGTAGAATATCTTAACAGTAAAAAAATGATTGATACATCACGCATGGGTTGTATGGGTTGGAGCCAGGGCGGATATATTTCTGCATTTCTTACCACTAATACAAAAATGTTTAAAGCGATTTCTGTTGGCGCCGGCATTTCTAACTGGGTAACTTATTATGTGAATACAGATATCACGCCTTTTACCCGGCAATACCTGGAAGCAACACCCTGGAGCGATATGAATGTTTACTTAAAGACTTCGCCCATGACAAATATTAATAAAGCATCAACGCCAACATTGATACAGCACGGTGAGTTTGATAAACGAGTACCGATTCCGAATGCGTATGAATTGTATCGTGGTTTGCAGGACAGGGGCATTCCTTCAAAGCTTATCGTTTACAAAGGGTTTGGTCATGGTATTAATAAACCAAAAGAAAGATTGGCTGCTGTATGGCATAACTGGCAATGGTTTAATCAGTATGTGTTTGGGGAGAAAGAAGAGCCGCTGCCTGTGGAATAAGTACACGTTGAATAAAATTGAGTTAAAAAACTAGATTCTGATTTTATTAGATTAAAACGTAAACAGGAGCGTATTTTTTCATTTCTATAAAAAAATTGAATTGCAACGAATTTCGTAATTTCATATCTGCTAAAAAAAATGAAAAAATATTTTTATATAACTATTTCTATTTTATTTCAATTCGCATCAGCCAATGCCCAACAATTAGGACAGGTAACTTTTTCGGGCGGTGCAAATCTTTCTTATTTTACTTTTCGAACAGATCAGGGCTTGCTTATACGCATTAGTGTTGATGGGAAAGTGCTGGAATGGGGAACTGAAGTAAAGTCGCTCAGGAGTACTGATTATTATGCTCCCAAGCTTCAGCCGTTTATGGGGAGGATTGAATATTTCGGAATCGAATCAGATTCTGCTTTCAGAGGTAAAGTAAAAAGTATTGGAACCTGTTTATTTACCTATTATTATTCATACGATACGGACACAAAGCCTGGGAAGATAAAAACGATTGGCTCGGTTAGCTTTGATTATTATACCAACTTTGATGATAAAGACCGTAAAGGAAAGATAAGATTTGCTGGCAATCTGATTCTGGAATATTACTCTTCATTCGAGGAAGAAATACTCCGGGGTAAGTTGAAATTAATTGGCAGTACACCGATTACTTATTATTCCATTTTCGATGATAAGCTTATCAGGGGAAAGATTAAAAGCATCGGTTCGGTTACGTACAGATGGTACACTTCTTACGATCAAAGTGATTACCGTGGTGGATTAAAATCAGGCTCATACCGGCAGGATATTGGCAGTGTTACTTATATTCTTCAGTAATACTCTTTTCGTTTTTCTAATTTCAGTTTTATTCTTTGGTGAAGTTTTTTTGACTTCATGAAAATGAAATTTTTATAAACGGTACTTCAATTGTATTGAGGCGAAGTATTTTTGGATTGAGGTTACAGGTCAAACAAATAAAATCTTCACTTCATAAATTTATTTATTATGCGTACAAGAAAAACGAACAACAGAATTCTATTTCTGTTAATGGTATTTTTATTGATTCTGCCGGCTATTAGTTTCTCACAATCAAAAGATGTAAAAAAAATATTGGCAACCCTGCGGCTGGAAGAAAAATACTGGAGTAGCGGCGATATTGATGCCTATGTTAGCCTATATGCACCATCTGACTCTACAAGAATGATTCTAAGTAAAGGGGCTGCGTATGGGAAAGAAAACATATTGGCATTTTATAAAAAATACTGGCCAAAGGAAAAAATGGGTCAACTCGTTTTAGATGGTGAAAGAATGGAAAAGCTTTCCCGAAAATATTATTATGTTACCGGTTACTTTCATGTAAAATATCCGGATGGGAAAACGGTAGATGGCCGCTATTCCAGCTTGATGAAAAAGATAAAAGGCAAATGGTATTTATATACGGATCATTCAGCCTGATTGTTTTTTTCTTTTTCCAAAATTTTGTATCCACCACGACATACTATTGAATCGTTCACCCTTGCAGGCAATATGTGTCCATGCGGGATCCAGCAAATTATGCCGGTGTCCATAACCCGGAATACCATCATCAACCAATAATTGTATAACGATGCCACGGGCAATTGTAAACTCCGAATTGCCTGCGATATTTTCGTTTCCAAAATCCATCAAGGGAGAAAAAAGGGTAATCCTGTCCCAGGGATGAGATCCATCTGTGCCCGTATGCATCAGTAGCCAGTTGTGTTCTTGCTGATCTTTTGCATGTTTTTTTGCAGCATTATATATACCACTATCAGGTTGCAGAACTGAGAGGGATTTTAATTTATTCAGATCATGAATCAGGGATATCAATGCTTTTACTTCTTCTGCATTTGTATAATGCCAGGTCGTATCAACCGTTTTTATCTCTTTTCCTTTTTTTGTTTCGGTGGTAAAAGTGAGGCTGTAATTTTTATTTCCCTTACCATATTTTTTCAATTTATCATTTGCTTCTACCAGTAAGGGTTGCAGATATTGCAAATAAGATTTGGGGTTGCTTCTTACCCGGTTGATTTCATAAATCATTTCCCGTTCATCCGTTGTCATGTAAAGGCAATTTTTTGCCGTGTTCAAAGAATCTATCAACTGAGCATTTGAAATCGCAGATATAAATATGAAAAAGAGAGAAAAATATTTCAGCATCTTAATTATTTTAATGATAACGAGAATGCTTTCTGCTTATTATTTCTTTGATATAAATTAACAAAATACGGCTGCCTTAAAAAATTGACTGACTCAAATCATTATAAATAATTACAGATCCAATTCCCAGACAGTTCGGTACGACCCTTCTTTTTCTACATATTGTAAAAATGCGTTGTAAAATTTATCAGCACCAATCGTTGCGCTATCACCAATCACAAATAATTTTTCTTTAGCTCTTGTCAATGCAACATTCATTCTTCTGTAGTCTTTTAAAAAACCAATCTCGCCGTCTTCATTACTGCGGACTAATGACAAAATTATATTTTCTTTTTCCTGTCCCTGGAAACTATCGATGGTGCTGATGCGTAATTGTTTTGAT
The DNA here is from genome assembly GCA_031413675.1 of Bacteroidota bacterium. Lineage (GTDB taxonomy): Bacteria > Bacteroidota > Bacteroidia > Chitinophagales > Chitinophagaceae > VBAR01. The sequence goes on along the minus strand of JANOFP010000396.1, from coordinate 6,102 downwards.
AAATTTTCTTTTGCAGCTGCCACTTGTCCTGAGTAGGGAGAAATGAATGCTGTTGAAAGACTTTCTAATAACTCGGTTTCTAATAATTTTTGTACGATTCGTAACTCGCCTTCATTTTGTAAACTGGTTCCATCTATTCCATGTATTTCATTAAAGCCAGAACCTGCTGTATCGATGAATGTGATATGTGTTCCTGTATTTTGTAAATGTACTGCGGTTAATAAAAGTCCATTATAAAAATAATTACTGCTAAATCCGGCTATCGCCGGTTTCATTCTATATTGAGTATTGAGAAGAAACACATTTTCAACTTTTTCAATTGAAATTTCTAAAATAGATTTATTAAAACCTAAACGTGCTGCTTCATTGCTTAATACCGTGGGGGGCAATTGCCAATGGTCACCTGCCAATACAATTTTTTCTGCCAGTGGAAAAATGCACCAGGCTAATGGTTCAATACATTGCCCGGCTTCATCAATCAATAAGGTTTGAAATTTTTGATGATTCAAATTTGCATCATACAATCCAATGGGTGTACCAGCAATTACATCAGCTTCCTCAAATAATTTTTCTTCATTATACGCCTGCAGTTTTTTTATTTCAGTCCGGATATTTTTTACTTCTTTAAATAATAAGTTGCGTTGTTCTCTTTCTGCTTTTCCAAAACTGCGTTTATACTTCAGCGCCATTTTGCGAAATTCTTCAGCTCGTATTTTAAGTAGTTTAATTTCTTTTTGTTGTTTGCTGTTGCTCAGTTTTCCCTCAGGTGTATGTGCAAAAATCAGTTCATCCACTTTATTGGTATTCCCAACTCTTAACAATTTCACTCCTTGCTGAATTAATCCTTTTGAAATGGTATCTACTGCTGCATTAGTGGGTGCAGATACTACTATTTTTTCACCGGCATTTATTAATTGAAGAATCGCTTCAATCAGTGTTGTAGTTTTTCCGGTGCCGGGTGGACCATGTACAATCGTTATTGTTTCGTTTTTTGTAATTGCAGTTACAGCTTGTTGTTGGCTTTCATTCAGTTGCCGATTACGAAACTTAATACCACTATTTTTTAAAATAGCTGATGCCTCACCTAATTTATCATTGGTATGCAACTTTTCAAATAAAGAAAATAAAGGTTTGTTACTTTCAATTTCATTCAGCACTTTTTTCATTATGCTGGTTGTTCTTGTATCCGGCGATAGCTTTATTCCCACACCATCATCTTCTATCCAATCTGGAAAGTCGGGGGCAAACAATCGAAACTCTCCATTCTTACCATCTAAACTGAGCAGTACGCCTTTTACAGGTTCTTCACCGCTAATAAAACATTCTATCGACGCACCATCTTTAAACAAATTTGCTTCTGGTGGGAAGCTTAATTTGAAATTTATTTCCGGATAATCTGCATAACCAAAATTTTTCCGGGTAACAATGATGGGATGCAAAGCAAGCCCTTCAGCTTTTAAAACTTTAAGTGAATGATTTTCGTTTAAGCTATAACGCTGAGCTTGCTCTTTTTCCTCAAGGTTTATACACTGTATTAAAAGTTTCAATTGCGGATGCATAAAGTGAAAATAGGGAGGATGCAGTGGATAAAAAAATAGAGAGGGGTTTTGTGGAGGTAATATTTTTTAAGAGTTTGTGAAATTTATATTTGCTTACTAACGTAGTAAACGTATTCAATGTATTTGTTGATTTTACAACATTTTAAACTTTAATAACCTCAATCCATCTCATCAAAGCAATTTCGCTCAGTTTTGACTAATATTACTTTACTATTATGAAATTATCAAAGATTACAAAGATTCTTCTTTGGGGAGCTAATATCTGGTTTTTTGGAGAAGGGCTTTTGGGTCCTTTGTTAGCTGTATTTACCGAAAAGATTGGCGGCGATATTCTGGATATTGCATGGGCCTGGTCTATTTTTTTAATCGTTACAGGATGCTGTTACATTATTACCGGACGGCTTTTAAATGGCAAACCCTATAAAGCAAAGGTTATGGTATTCGGTTATGGGCTAAATGCTCTTTTTACGTTTTGTTATTTATTTGTTTCTACACCAGAACATCTTTTTATTGTACAGGCACTTTTGGGTATTTCGGAAGCTATTGGATCACCAACATGGGATTCCCTTTATTCAAAAAGTCTAAATGAAACAAATGATAGCTATGGATGGGGTTTGGCAGGAGGGCAATCACAAATTGTTACCGGTATAGCGACTTTAGCTGGCGGTTTCCTTGTTTATTATTTATCATTCAATGTGCTATTTATTTTAATGGGTTGCATTCAGTTAATTGCCACTATCGTACAGGCCAGACTTCTGTTTATTAAAAATGAACAAACCAATTGAGTAATTCTTTTATATATAGTACAAAGCGGGGTTAAAAAAACGCCTGGCTTATTAATTATTTTCTTTAATCGTTGAATCGGATTTAATAAAATGATTGATTATATTTTTATAGAGGAGAGTAATGACTTCCACAAACGGGTGTGTTTTTGTAATCCGATTATATATTCTCTTTCTTTTCCATTTTGTTTTAGTTGAATTAAATGTATAAACTCTCTTTTCTGTTTAAGGTTCCATTTTGGCAGATCCTTTATCAATCCGGTTAGTAAACACCAGTTTTCCAATACTTGCTTCAATGAAAGTGAGTTATTTTTTAATGAAGCGAGAGGAAATTTTTTTTTCATTTTATTTAATAAAACTGAAATGGCAGTTACTCTATTTCTGTTGTAATCAGAATTAATTAACCGGGTGATAGCTTCACTTATTCTAGCTGCATCGAATTCCGGATAAATTCTTTTTTGGAGTTTCCACTCTATGTTACTGGAAGCAAAACGACGAAGTAGGTTCAACGGGGTTCTGTAATTTTTATTCATCTGAATTTTCTTCCATTCCAGGTCAGCTTCTTTTTTTATTTTTTCATCAACCGGTCTGAATCCGATTTTATAATAAAACCAGAATGCACCACTCTTAAGCCCTTCCGGATTTCCTTTTCCAAATTGATAGGGTTTTACTATAAAATAACTAACCCCGAAATAATTATAATATAACCGTAAGACCTGGCAAAACAACCATGCAGATTCTCCACCTCTGAACCCCGGGTAAATATTTACACCTATTTTACAACGTTGGCCCCAGATCCACCCGCCGCCATAGGAGAGAGGTACTCCATTTTTAAATGCCATAAAACCAATATAGCTTTCAAGTGATAGTCTCTTTTCTTTATTCATTCCTACAATTGCAATCTGTAATCCACGACCCATTTCAAACAATTTAATTTCTTTTTCATCGGCATAAGTTACCGGATCAGTCTCCCGGTATTGAAATGCAAGTGAAGCTTTCATGATATCCATTACTTTCATTCTGGCTAATGTGGAAAGCGGGAGAGGGCTACCCGTTTTTTGTTTTATAATCTTCTCGCTGTTTATTTTTTTTATAAAATTTTTTTGATACCAGGTATTTTTAACCGGCCAATACAAAAAGCTTTTGTTATAGATCAAATCATCCAGTTTCCATAACACATATATTTTTAATTGAAGATACAGTTCATCTTTCACCGAATCGGGCAAGGGGCTGTTATCAAATATTTGAACTAACCATTTTAATTGTTCTCCAGGATTTTGTAATCCGGTAATAAATTTTATTCTTGATCTTAAATTTAATTCTCTCTGCGTATTCTTTTCATACTCTATGGCAGGAAGCAGTAATTGAAGAATGTTACGAACAGTGTCTATCGGAGCATTGCTGGATCCAAATTCTACGCTGGCTGGGAATTTTTTTAACAGCCAGGAAAGAATCGGTCTGCTATAAGAACAAAATAATTCAGTATTTGCTATGCCACTGGCCATTAAGCTGGTTTGCTTTTTTAGTTGGTTTTTTGTATAAAATAATTTTGCTGTTTCGGCTATACGTTTTAGTTCAGCCTTTGCCAGTATATTTATTTTATCATTGTGAGGGAATGCACAATAAAAAATAAGTAAGTCATGGTATTTTTTTATAACAGAAGTATTTTTAAGGGCATAACCGGAATAGGATAGCAGTAACGAATACAGATGATTATTATCAGCCGGTTTTTTTAATTGGTGGATATGATGAATGCTTAATTCAAGTGGCATGCATCAAATTTACTTGGTGAATAATTTAGCAAGGATGACATCCGTCATGCGGAACCATAATAAATTTCATTTATTGCATAATTTGTTTTCAAGACAAAAACAGATTTTACAGTTATCCGGGAACGAATTTGGAAAGCAGCCAATATTCTAATTCATGATTCATTTATTTATCGCCGCCAGGCGTAATTTAGCAAATTGAAATAAATTGTATAACAGAAAATGAAAGCAGCAACGGTCAACGAAATAAAACAGGAATTAATAAATACATCACCTTCCGTTTTAACAGAACTCTGTTTACGGTTGGCAAGGTTTAAAAAAGAGAATAAAGAATTATTGACCTATCTGCTTTTTGAAGCTCATGACACGTCGGCTTATATTGAAAGTGTAAAAAATAATATGGCTATACAATTTGCAGACATGAATAAAAGCAATGTATATTTTGTTAAAAAGTCGTTGCGGAAAATATTACGTACTGCAAATAAATATACCCGCTACAGTGGTTTACCAACAGTCGAAATTGAATTGCTGATTTATTTTTGCACGGCGATGAAGGAATTAAATATTTCAATAAATGACAATCCCGTACTTTATAATATCTATCAAAATCAACTTAAAAAAATAAATAAAGCAATAGCAGGCTTACATGAAGATTTACAGTATGATTATCTGAGGGAAGTAAACAAATTGTAACGATTCACTATCTGACTATTTTGTATTTTTTTCAGAATCGGTATCACCTTCTTTTTCTTTTTATTTATGATAATCTTCGTTTAATTGATTTTCAAATTTGTTTTTATCTTTTTGATTTCTTAGTGCCAGAAAGACAATTAAAATCAAGGCTGCAATTGCCAGAGGGATAATGATAAACCAATTCATGATTTAAATTTTGATTCAAGATAAAGCAATAAGACGGATGTCTAAGTTAAGTTTCAAGGGCTAATTCTTATTTTGAGGTTCTATGAAAATATTTGAACCACAATAGACACATAGAAATACACACATAGATTTCTTTGTATTCTATATGAAACCCTATGTATCTATGTGCCTATTGTGGTTCAAAAAATGGTTGACAGGATTTTAATGCCCTATACTTATTCAGAGTACAATTGCACCTCAAAATAAGAATTAGCCAGTTTCAAGTGTTATCGTTTTTATGCTCATAAATAATATTAGCTTTACCCAAAACAATCGATTTGGGTTTTATGTATTCATCCCAACAAATAATTGATCAAACAAAAAAATGGATAACAGATGTAGTTATTGCATGTAATCTTTGCCCCTTTGCAGCTAAAGTTATGAAGGCGCAAAGAGTACATTACCAGGTTGAAAACAGCTCTGAACTAAAATTATGTTTGGATTCTTTTTCACTCGAAATAGAAAGACTGGATAATAATTTAACCATTGAAACCAGTTTTCTGATTTTTCCGGATTCATTCCGGCAATTTGATGAGTACCTGGAACTCGTTTCGCTGGCAGAAAAATTACTGAAACGAAAAGGGTACGAAGGTATTTACCAGGTAGCAAGTTTTCATCCATTGTATCGCTTTGCTAACTCAAGGGAAGATGATGCTGCTAATTATACGAACCGGTCTGTTTATCCGATGCTGCATCTTTTGCGTGAAGAAAGTATTGATCTGGCTTTGAAAAATTATGATAGCCCCGAAAATATTCCGGAACGCAATATAAAATTTACAAGAGAAAAAGGATTGGTATATATGAAAATGCTGCGGGATGCATGTATATAATCCATCTAAAACGGAAGCATAATTTATCTCTAAGTAACTTCAGTTTAATAGGAAAGAAATTTTAATCAAAAAGAAAGGGATCAATTATCTTATGATAAAATGATCCCTAAAATGTAGAAATAAAAATTAATTTATATTAATAACGATTTCCATCTCTGTTATTTCCACCACCACCTCCTCGATAACCACCGCCGCCACTATTTCCACCACCACCACCACGATAACCACCGCCGCCGCTATTACC
>JANOFP010000395.1:0-3649 GCA_031413675.1 Bacteroidota bacterium | reverse complement strand
AACGGAAGCGGTAAACATAATAACTGGAGTATGGCTACTGATACCGGCGTAAATCTTTTGGCCCCCGGTAAAACGCCAAAGACCAATCTTATGTTTCTTACTTTTTTTGTAAATGCAATTAAAGCGGTACACGACTATGCTGATTTATTGCGGGCATCCATTGCATCGGCTGGTAATGATCACCGTTTAGGTGCTAATGAAGCTCCTCCGGCCATAATATCTGTTTTCGTGGGTCAGTATTTAACGAAAGTATTGGGCGATGTAAAGGAAAGAGTGAATAAAAAAATGGATGAAACGGATGAGAGTATGTTGAAGATAGATATTCATAAAAGCATACCTGAACTGATGCTGGATAATACCGACCGTAACCGTACATCTCCGTTTGCATTTACAGGAAATAAATTTGAATTCCGTGCGGTGGGTAGTACCGCCAATTGTGCAAATGCTATGACAGTGTTGAATACGATTATGGCTGAAACATTGAAACAGTTTAAAAAAGATGTGGATGCATTGATTGAGAAAGGAGATAAGAAGGAAATTGCAATTATGCATGTGATACGGGAATATATTATTACCAGCGAAAAAGTTTGCTTTGAAGGTGATGGCTACAGTGAGGCATGGGCAAATGAAGCAAGCAAAAGAGGATTGCCCAATGTAAAAACCACACCACTTGCTTTGGATGCAATGATTACAGAGAAATCAAAAAATTTATTTTCAAAAAATAATATTTATACGCATCCGGAACTGGAAGCAAGACATGAAATAGAACTGGAAAAATATATTAAGAAAGTACAGATTGAAAGCCGTATCATGGGTGAATTGGCAACCAGTCATATCTTACCTGCTGCGATTCGTTATCAAAATCTGCTGGCAAATAATATTAAGGGATTAAAAGAATCCGGGTTGAGCGAAACATCTTTTGCCAATCAAAAACAAATTCTTGAAAAAATATCGGAACATATCAACGCATTAAGTGATAATGTTGAGAAAATGATTGAGGCAAGAAAAGTTACAAATTTAGTTGCCGGTACAAGAGATAAAGCAATTGCTTATTGTACCAATGTGAAGGAAGCGTATTTTGATACGGTTCGTTATCATGCCGATAAACTTGAATTACTTACCGATGACAGAGAATGGTATTTACCGAAGTACAGGGAGATTCTTTTTCTGAGATAATTAATTGCAATTCAAAATTGAATTTAAAAGGTGATTGGTTTAAAAACTGATCACCTTATTTTTATTTAAAATTGGCTTTCATTACCCTCAATACATTTCCACCGAGAATTTTCCGGATTGATTTATCAGAATATCCCCGCCGCTTTAATTCTTCCGTCAGTTTCGGATAGGTAGTTGCATCATCCAGTCCTTTTGGCGCAAAATCAATTCCATCATAATCGGAGCCGATGCCAACATAATCATCACCGACCATTTTTACGATATAGTCGATATGATCTACCACTTGCGAAAGGGTAGGACGAAATGGCTCCAGTTCTTTTTTAAAAAATTCGCCCCAAATCTGGTTTACTTTACCGGCATCATATAAATTTTGTAATGAGTCTCGAAATGTTTTCCCTTCATTTAGTGTCAGCATCGTATATTTTTTTGAAAAATTGCTGTCTATAAAACCTGCATAAAAATTTATACAAATGACACCATTGTTTTTTGCAAGTGCTTTTATCTGGTCATCTTTTACATTTCTTGGAACCGGGCAAATATTCCACACCGAACTATGCGACAGCATAACGGGTTTGTTTGAATTTGCAATCGCATCATAAAATGTATGTTCGCCTACATGTGACAAGTCAACAATCACCCCCCAATCATTCATTTGATGTACAATTTTTCTTCCCATTTCATTTAAACCCATGGATGGCAAACTATCTTTCTTTAATGTCTCACCCCAGGCACTGCTCGCCCAACTGGTACTGTTATTCCAGGTAAGTGTCATATATCGCATACCATGCTTGAACAAAGTTTCTAATTTGTTCATATCATCTTCTATCATATGGCCGCCTTCTACACCAATCAAAGCAACTAATTTTTCTTTTCGAATTCCTTTCTTTACTTCTTTCCAATTTGTTGCCAGTATCATTTTTTCATAATTTCTCAATGCAATAATTTCAAGCGAATCAATTTCCTGCATTGCATCAGCAAAAAAACCTTTTGGGGTTCTTGGTTTTGCATCTGTCCACACAGAAAAAAATTGTACATCAAGACCGCCTTCTTTCCAACGCACCAAATCGCTATGACCCGTTGTAAGTCTTTTTGAAATATCCAATCCATCCAATACAGACGATGAAAGAATATCGTTATGTGTGTCAACTACAATTGCTTTTTTATGAAGCTTGGTGGTAGATTGCGAAAACGGAATAAACGGAGTTACCAGGGATAAAAAAAACAGGAATTGCTTCATACAGTTGGTTTGAGTTTCTGAAATTAAAAAATCCTCCGATAAATCGGAGGATTTTTATTTTTTAGGACTAGTCAACTACTCAACTTGTCAGCCAGTCATGTAATAATTATTTAAGTTGAAAGCCCTCTAAGAATTTTGTATTGAAATCACCGCTACGGAAACGTTCATCTTTCATTAATTGCAAATGAAAAGGAATCGTAGTTTTTACTCCTTCAATCACATACTCACTCAAAGCACGGTACATCGTATCAATTGCTTCGTTTCTTGTACGTGCAGTGGTAATTAATTTTCCAATCATCGAATCGTAGTAGGGCGGAATAACATAGCCAGCATACACATGACTATCTACCCGTACACCATGGCCTCCTGGCTGATGCAGTGTCGTAATTCTTCCGGGAGAGGGTCTAAAATCATTATAATGATCTTCAGCGTTGTTGAGGCATTCTATAGAATGCATTTGCGGTATATAATCTTCGCCGGTGATACGTTCACCTGCTGCAATTTTTATCTGTTCTTTTATTAAATCAAAATTGATTACCTCTTCAGTTACACAATGCTCCACCTGAATTCTGGTATTCATTTCCATGAAATAAAAATTGCGGTGTTTATCTACTAAAAATTCAACCGTGCCTACGCTTTCATAATTAATGCAGGATGCTGCTTTTTTTGCTGCTTCTCCCATTCTCATTCTTAATTCATCCGTTACAAACGGTGATGGCGATTCTTCTACCAACTTTTGATGGCGGCGTTGAATAGAACAATCTCTTTCGCTCAGGTGACAAACATTTCCATACTGGTCACCTGCAATTTGTATTTCTATATGGCGGGGCTCCTCAACAAATTTCTCCATATACAGACCGTCATTCTTAAAAGCTGCAGCTGCTTCTGTTTTTGCAGAATGATATGCGTTTTCTAATTCGCTTTCTTCCCAAACTAAACGCATACCTTTTCCACCACCACCTGCAGTAGCCTTCATCATTATCGGGTAGCCAATTTCTTTTGCCAATTTTTTTGCCTCAGCTACATCTTTTAATAATCCCCCACCACCGGGTACTACAGGTACACCAGCTTTTATCATTGTTTCTTTAGCTGTTATTTTATCGCCCATGCTATTAATCATTTCAGGTGTGGGGCCAATAAATTTTATACCTTGATCATTACATATCTGTGCAAATTTGGCATTCTCCGCTAAGAATCCATATCCGGGATGAATCGCATCTGCGTTGGTGATTTCTG
>JANOFP010000394.1:0-13153 GCA_031413675.1 Bacteroidota bacterium | reverse complement strand
AGATAACTCATCAAAGCGGTTAGTCATCACCTGGAGGCCAAAGGACATTCCATTGCTATGCTTATAAAGTGGAAGCGAAATAGCAGGAATACCAACCAGGTTTGCCATTACGGTATAAATATCAGCCAGGTACATAGCGATCGGGTCATCTTTCTTTTCACCAATCTTGAATGCAGTAACTGGCGAAGTGGGCATGATAATAAAATCATAATTTTTAAATACCAGTTGAATTTTTTCATGCAGCAGGCTTCGGACCTTTTGTGCACGGGTAAAATAGGCATCATAATAACCTGCACTTAATACAAAAGTGCCAAGCATTATTCTGCGTTTCACTTCTTTTCCAAAACCTTCACTTCTTGTCTGTTTATAAAATTCAGTAAGATCAATTTCTTTATGCTCGGTTCGGTGACCATATTTCACCCCATCAAATCTTGAAAGATTGGATGATGCTTCAGCAGTAGTAAGAGCATAGTAAGCTGGAACAATAAAATCGAGCAAATCAAATTCCACTTCATCTACTTCATGACCATCCCTTTTCAAATCATTAATTGTATTTTTTATAGCAGTTGAAATTTCTTTATCAAGACTCGGATGATTTAATGCTTCATTGAAAAAAGCAAACCGATATTTTTTTTCAGAACTTAGTAAGCTAGAATAAGCGGGTACTTCTTTTTGCGATACCGTACTGTCATACTCATCAGCTCCGGCTATTAATTCCAGAATTATTGCAACATCCGAAATGTTTTTTCCAAAAATTCCGATTTGGTCAAAAGATGAACCATACGCAATTAAACCATACCGGGAAATTCTTCCATAAGATGGTTTAAGGCCAATGATACCACAAAAATCTGCTGGTTGTCTTACAGAACCTCCTGTATCACTCCCCAACGAAACCATACAAAGTCCGGCTTGTACTGCAACAGCACTACCGCCGGAAGAACCACCGGGAACTCTTGTTATATCATCAGCATTTAGTACGTTTCCATAAACTGAATTTTCATTGGTACTACCCATTGCAAATTCATCACAATTGCAATTACCAATGATGATAGCATCTTCCTGCAACAATCTTTCAACTGCTGTGGAAGAATAAACCGAAGTAAAATTTTTAAGAATATTTGAGGAGGCTGAAACCTTATGGTCTTTATAGCAGATAACATCTTTAATTGCGATTATTACTCCTTGAAGTCTTCCGGTAGCAATTCCTGCTTTTCTTTTTTCGTCTAATTCTTTTGCTTTACGTTTTGCTTCGTCTGCATATACTTCTATAAATGCATTGAGGTGTGAAGTGTTTTTTATTTTTTCAAGAAAATAGTTAACCGCCTGAAGACAGGTGATTTTGCCTTGCAGCAATTGTGAATGATATTGCTCAATGGAAGTGAATGTAAACAAAAGCGGTGCTTTTATTTAGTAGTGAATGAAAAAATGAAGTAAGAATTAGTTAGTACTGTTCTTTACATCATTCACGTTTTCTTCTATCTCTTTTTTTACATTGGTTTTGGCATCGTTAAACTCACGTACACCTTTGCCAATTCCACGCATCAGTTCCGGAATTTTTTTACCGCCAAACATCAACAGAACTATGATCAGGATAATGATGATTTCGTTAGTACCCAATACACCGAGTAATACACTTAGAAGATTAGTTGTTATCATATACATGTAAATTAGGATTTCAAAGATAGGTACTAAGAATTTAAAAAGGAACTCAGAATTAAATACATTTTAAATTTTTTAGTTCCTCAGTTACAGCAAGAGTGAGTCAATAATAAAGGTTAGTAGTAGCTTTAAATGGAATAGTGACAAAAAAAATGCTCCGGTTAAGGAGCATTTTTTGAAAAATGAGTTTTTATTATTTAGATTCAATTGTATCAACTGCCTGACGCTTTTCACGAATTCTTGCACTTTTACCACTCCTGCCACGCTGATAAAATAATTTTGCCCGGCGTACATCTCCTGTCTTATTTACTTCAATTGAATCAATGTTTGGAGAGTATAATGGAAATAATCTTTCTACACCTACGCCGTCAGATATTTTGCGTACTGTAAAGCAAACGGTAGCACCCGTTCCCTGACGTTTTAGTACATCACCTTTAAAACTTTGGATTCTTTCCTTAGTTCCTTCAATGATTTTATAGTTTACGGTGATATTATCACCAGCTTTAAAAGCTGGGTATTGTTTCTTGGTTGTAAGTTGCTCGTGTACAAAATCGATAGCGTTCATAATCTTTTATTTTAACGGGTCGCAAAGATAGGGGGATTTATGGGAATTGGGGATTAGGAAATTGGTTTATTTGGGAAGAAAATTTTTGAATTAAATCCCTAATTCCCAATCCCAAATTCCTTAATACCCTTTAACGTGCCACACTTACAGCCCTTTTCTCTCTGATAACGGTTACTTTAATCTGCCCGGGAAAAGTCATTTCGGTTTGAATTTTCTGCGCAATTTCAAACGATAATCTTTCAGAATCCTGATCAGATACTTTATCAGCTTCTACGATTACTCTCAGTTCACGACCAGCCTGAATTGCATACGCTTTTTCAATGCCCGGATAGCTCATCGCCATATTTTCCAAATCTTTTATTCGCTGAAGATATTGCTGCATTATTTCGCGGCGTGCACCAGGTCTTGCACCACTAATCGAGTCGCATGCCTGTACAATTGGTGAAATAACAAACTGCATTTCCATTTCATCGTGGTGTGCACCAATTGCATTTACAATAGCCGGAATTTCACCATATTTTTCAGCCACTTTTGCACCAAGCAATGCATGGCTCAATTCACTTTCTTCATCAGGTACTTTGCCGATATCATGTAAGAGACCTGCTCGTTTTGCTAATTTAGGATTCAATCCCATTTCAGCAGCCATCGTAGCACATAGGTTGGCTACCTCGCGGCTGTGCATTAACAAGTTTTGTCCATAAGATGAGCGGAAACGCATTTTACCGACTAATCTTACCAGTTCTTTGTGTAGTCCGTGTACGCCCAATTCTATAACTGTTCTTTCACCAATCTCCATAATTTGATCTTCTAACTGTTTTTTAGTTTTCTCAACTACTTCCTCTATCCGGGCTGGGTGAATACGTCCATCAGTAACTAGTTTTTGTAAACTCAATCGTGCAATTTCCCGACGCAATGGATCGAAGCAGGAGAGCAGGATAGCTTCGGGTGTATCATCCACAATAAGATCAACTCCGGTGGCGGCTTCCAAAGCTCTTATGTTTCTTCCTTCACGTCCAATTATCTGTCCTTTTATTTCATCGCTTTCAAGGTTGAAAACCGTAATGGCATTTTCAATTGCTTGCTCCGACGCAGTACGTTGAATGGTTTGAATAATTATTTTTCTTGCCTCTTTGTTTGCTTTTTGTTTTGCATCGTCAATTATTTCCTGTTGAAGTCCAATTGCTTTCGTTTGTGCTTCCTGTTTCAGGCTTTCAATTAACTGTGTTTTCGCTTCATCGGCTGTAAGACCAGCAATTTTTTCTAAACGGCGAATATGTTCTTCCTGGTGTTTCTCAAGTTCAGTTCTTTTTAAATTCACAACTTCAATCTGACGGTTCAGATTGTCTTTGATCACATCATTCTCTTTGATTTGCTTATCAAGATTCCCTTCTTTTTGAGTAATAGATTGTTCTTTTTGCCTTGCACGGTTTTCTGATTCATTTATCTTGCGGGTACGGTCATTTGCTTCTTTTTCATGGGCAGACCTTAATTGCACCATACGTTCTTTTGCTTCCAGTTCTTTTTCCTTCCTGATTGTTTCGGCTCTTAGCTCGGCTTCTCTCAGTATGGTTTGCGATTGCTGTTCAGCTTCTTCTACTTTCTTTTTTGTGTTTTTGTCAAAAATGAATTTACCCGTAAGAATGCCCACAAGCAGGGCAGCCACACCAATGATGATGTATAAAATATCTGGAGTCATGAATTATTTTTTTTTGATTGTACATAATGATATGATGATTATTTGGCCATCATATAAATTTAAAATAAAATTCCCCTGTAAAGCCGGAGACTCACGAAGATATAAAAACAATGGTTAGTAATGAAATGAGAGTTTTGTGTTTGAAGAACTTGGGGTTGGTAATATGTCCGTTGTACAAATTACTAATTACTAATTCCTGCTCTCTCACTTCTCTAACTGTCCCTGCAGCATTTTCTCAATAATATTTAATTTTTCAGACAGATTGCCTTTATCTAAATCGGCTGCCAAAGCATTGTGTTGTTCTGTGGCGTACCAAATAAGTACCATGGCTATATAATCCTGCATGTCCTTTCCGGCAAATAGGGTTTTGAATTCAATGATTTTATCATTGATTACTTTGAGTGTTTTTCGCACTACTTCCTCATCTTTTGGCTGAATTTTGATCCGGTATGAACGATCGCCAATAACTGCGGTAATTGGAATTAGTTCCTGCATAGCTTGCATTTTTAATTTTCTTGTTATACTTTGGTCATCCCTCAACAGAATCCTTCACCTGCGAAAACGCTACCCACCTTAAACTTTGCCCTGAATTCTATTAAAACTGATTTAGTAATCAAAACTAATTGAGAAATCCATGTTTGCCAAAGTTAAATCAATGGTCTTTATAGATTCATTGCGATTGCATTTAAATGCAAAAACCGATTCTTCTTTCAAAGCTGTACTGAAAGATGATAAAGGAAGCATTTGCAGTAGTATGGAAACGATCATGCCATCCGAAAATCATGAAATGGAGTGGACGGGCTTAAATACATTGCCCTATGGTGTTTATTCCCTGGAGCTTAGAAATGGCGATGAAGAAATGCAGATGCGGTTAGTAAAACGGATTTGATTACTGGCTTAATAAGGCTATGCAGCGGTCTATCTCTTTTATATATTGGTTCAACCTTCTCTCAAATTCTTTTTTGTCATTCTCATTCATTTCTACAGTATTCATTTTTAAAATACTTACCTGCTGTTTCAGTTCATCCATTTTTGATTGATGAGAAGAGGATTCTTTTTTAAACGAATCCAATTCTTTTTTCAAATCATTATTTTCTTTTTTCATTAAAGCCTGTTGCTTCAGCAACTGCTGAAGTTTTTCATTGATTCGTTTTATTTGTACCTCCAGCTCCGGCATTTTCTTACAATATTAAATTTGAAATTTTCAATCATTTTCTAATTTCCGCATTCAATTCCTTTTCCAGCGATCCCATAATTAAATTCATCCATCCATCAATTTCTTTATCGGTTAACGTTTTTTCGTCGTCTGCAAATGTAAAATTAACGGCTAATGATTTTTTATCGGCCCCTAACTTCTCACTTTCAAATATATCAAACAACTTTACTTCACGCAGATTGTTAAGTTTTATTTTTTGAACCGTATTTTCCACAGCACTGTAAGCGAGCCCTTTTGAAACAATCATGGCAACATCTCTCTGTACTGTTGGATATTTTGGCAACGCCTTCATTGCATTATTTTTCAATGCTGATAATTCCACTACTTCAGCCCATCTGAATGAAGCATAATAAACCGGTTGCTTTATATTAAATTTTTCAAGCATTGTTTTGTTGACCTCGCCAGCTTCTGCAATTATTTTTCCCGCTGATTTTATTTCTATATGATTGTCAAATTTAGCATCCGGCATAATTTCAATTAGGTCGGCATTTATACCCAACAACTTTAAAATTCCATTTACGACTCCTTTTAAATAATAAAAATCAGCAGCCACAGCCTTTTTTTTCCAACTATCTTCTGAAATATTTCCTGATACAAGAACACAAAGTTGATCCGCTTCATGATATTTTCCCGGACCCAGGGTGCTATACCCTTTTCCAAATTCAAAAAGTTTTAAAGATGTATTGCGATGATTTAAATTATTTGCTACTACGGTAAGACTCGTTTCTAAAAGGGATTGACGCAGAATATTCAGATCGGCACTCAGGCTGTTCATCATTTTTACCATGCTTTGTTTTTCCTCATCAGAAAAATAGGCAGCGTTGGTAATGGAATTGGTCATGATTTCATAAAAACCAAAACCGACTAAATAGTTAGACGTTTTTTCTTTTAAAATTTCTGCATTGTAATTTTCTTCAACCGATGGTGTAATCGTTATAGCACCCGGAATTTCGACATTATCCAAACCATCTATTCTTAAAATTTCTTCGGCAATATCTGCTGGCAAATTGATGTCTGGTTTGTTAAAAGGTACGGCTACAATCAAATCATCAATGCCTTCGCGGACTATTTCAAAACCCAATGTGGTTAAAATGTTTTTTACTGCATCGGGGTGATAATTTTTGCCACTGATTTTTTTCAGGTAATGATATTTGATAGTTACCTGCGTTTTTTCTTTTGGCATTGGAAAAACATCAATGATATCAGACGAAATTTCGCCTCCACAAATTTCTTTAATTAAGAATGCAGCACGTTTCAACACGTTTACCGTAGCAGAAATATCTGTTCCTTTTTCAAAACGGCTTGCAGCATCGGTTCTTAATGCATGACGAAACGAAGTTTTGCGAATCGTAATACCATTGAAAAATGCACTTTCTAAAAAAATATTTTTTGTGTTATTGGAAACGCCGCTATGTAATCCTCCAAACACACCCGCAATACAAATTCCTCCTTCAATGTCGCATATCATCAAATCATCTGCATTCAATTTTCTTTCCTTCTCATCCAGTGTTACAAATACCGAACCTTCCGGTAAATTTTTTACAATAATTTTTTTCCCCTTTATTTTATCGGCATCAAAAGCATGAAGGGGCTGTCCGGTTTCATGCTGAATATAGTTTGTAATATCAACGATATTATTTATTGGTCGCTGACCGATTGATTTTAATTTTTGCTGCAACCATTTCGGAGATTCTTTTACCACAATATTTGAAATACTAATTCCCGAATATCTGGGACAAGCAGTTGAATTTTCAACCACTGCATCAATTTTCAAACTGGTATTATCAATTTTAAAGCTATTTGTATTTGGTAATTTTGGTTTAAAAGTTTTTTTATCATGATGCGAAAGATAGGCGCATACATCTCTCGCCACACCCCAATGACTCATTGCATCCATCCGGTTAGGTGTAAGTCCTATTTCATATACATAATCAGTATAGGGCTTGAAGTAGTCAACTGCCGAAGTGCCAACAATTACATCATTTGGCAATACAAGAATGCCTGCATGAGAAGTACCCAAACCAATTTCATCTTCGGCACAAATCATTCCATAGCTCTCCACGCTTCTTATTTTAGCCACCTTCATCGTCATGGGTTCTCCGGTTGATGGAAAAATTGTAGTTCCAACTTTAGCAACAATTACTTTTTGCCCTATTGCTACATTGGGTGCACCACAAACAATCTGCAGCGGTTCGCCATTTCCAATATTTACTGTAGTCAATATAAGTTTATCTGCATTTGGATGTTTTTCAGTAGTGAGTACTTCACCGATAACAAGTCCCTTTAGCCCACCTTTTACCTCTTCATATTTTTCAAAGCTTTCTACTTCTAACCCGACAGAGGTTAAGATACGTGAAAGCCTTTCCGGTTCTACTATTACGGGCAAATATTCGCTTAGCCAGTTGTATGAAATCGTCATGTCTTCTGTCTGCTTTAGTGGCGGCGAAGATAAGAAAGAGAAAGATGAAATATGTATGAGATTGGATGGGCTAAAATAAAAGGAAGTAAAATGAATTTTTCAGCTTTAAAAATAAAATGCAGTAATTAAATTTTATCTTTAGTCGGGTTGAAAAAAATTGTGGATAACCGATTCATTTTTTTGTAAAAATTGTGCAGAAAGAAAAATTTTCTTCAATGACTTTTCAGTTCTTATATTCGCTGTCTGACTTAGGGACTACATTTCGAACCGAACCAAAAATTTACCGATTCAAGTATGGAGTTTACTAAATAGTCACCTGCCAACCGACAGGAAGGTTGGTAATTTATCAATGAATAACTTTTTATCGCTATAACTAACCATGGCAATACCGAATATCAATAAGGAAAGAACTCAAAGAAGAAAATCAGCCGTTGACCTGGGAACAATGGTGTATGGAAAAATTCCGCCACAGGCAAAAGATTTGGAAGAAGCCGTATTGGGCGCCATTATGCTGGAGAAAGATGCTTTTGATAATGTAGTGGAAATATTAAAACCGGAGTGTTTTTATGTAGAGGCCCATCAACGGATTTTTAAATCCATGCAGGGGCTAGCTAATAAAAGCCAGCCCATTGATATTTTAACCGTAGTAGAAGAACTGAAATTCCGCGAAGAATTGGAAATGATTGGCGGCGCCTATTATGTAACGCGGCTTACCAATATGGTAGTTTCCTCTGCCAATATTGTAGCACATGCAAGAATTATTCTTCAAAAATTTATACAACGTGAATTGATCCGCATCAGTGGTGAAATAATTGGCGATGCTTACGAAGACTCAACAGACGTTTTTGATTTGCTCGATGATGCAGAAAGTAAATTGTTTGAAATTACGAATAATCACCTGCGTAAAAATTTTGATTCGATTGATTCGGTGTTGGTAAAAACAATCCAGCGCATTGAAGATATGCGCCATCGTAATGAAGATATTACCGGTGTGCCAAGTGGTTATGCATCGCTTGACAGAGTAACTTATGGATGGCAACAAACAGATTTAATTATTCTTGCTGCACGACCTGCTGTTGGTAAAACTGCATTTGCATTGAACCTTGCACGCAATGCAGCATTGAGTGCCAGTAAATCAACACCGGTTGCTTTTTTCAGGTTGGAGATGAGTGCCGGACAGTTGGTGCAGCGTATTCTTGCTGCCGAAAGTGAAATATGGTTAGAGAAAATTGCAAGAGGTAAATTAGAAGAGCATGAAATGAAACAATTGTATGCCCGCGGTATTCAGCGTTTATCACAGGCGCCAATTTATATTGATGATACACCTGCCTTAAATATTTTTGAACTTCGTGCCAAATGCCGTCGTTTAAAAAACAAACATAATATCGGTTTAATTATTGTTGATTACTTACAACTCATGAGTGGTACCGGTGAAAATCGGGGAGGCAATCGTGAGCAGGAGATAAGTAATATTTCCAGAAACCTGAAAGCACTTTCAAAAGAATTAAGTGTTCCAATCATTGCGCTTTCTCAGTTAAGCCGTGAAGTGGAAAAAAGAAAAGAAGGAAATAAGATGCCACAACTGAGTGATCTCCGTGAGTCGGGTGCCATCGAACAGGATGCGGATTTAGTAATGTTCCTTTACCGTCCTGAATATTATGACATCACTACAAATGAAATGGGAGAAAATAACCGCGGTGAAACCCATGTTCGGATTGCGAAACACAGAAACGGTTCTTTGGAAACAATCAAGCTCCGTGCATTGCTGCATATTCAGAAATTTACAGAAGATGAGGGAACTGATTTCACCGCTATGGGATTACCACCCGGTAGTTGGACACCTGTGAAAGATGATACGGACGGTGCCAAAGTATTTATACAAACCGGCAGCAAGATGAATGATTTGAAGGATGATGATGATAATCCGTTTTAAACCCCCTGTCCCCCTTAAGGTGGAACTTAGATATAATTTTTACTATTCATATTAAAAAAGTTTATAGAAAGAAGTTGATTATTTAATACCAGCTTCTGTAATTCTATTCAGCTTCCTTACAGTTCAAAAAGTCTTTCATTATTTATACTTTGCTTCTTTGCGTATCCTTTGCATCTTTGCGTGTAATAAAAAATGCAGCTTCCTTTTTTTTATATCGAAACTTATGATGCATCAGCAAAAACAATTATGCTGGTTGAAGATACATCACGTCATGTGGTGAGTGTGTTACGTATGAAAGAAGGTGAGAAATTAAATCTTACAGATGGGAAAGGGAATTTGATAACAGCAGAAATAATTAATGCACACAAAAAACATTGTGAAGTAAAAATAATCGACTCACAATTTACTCCGCAACCCACACGAAAAATTTCCATTTCCATTTCTCTTATTAAAAATAGCAATCGCTTTGAATGGTTTTTAGAAAAAGCAACAGAGATAGGAGTAAGCGAAATCATTCCCTTGATTTGCGAAAGAACCGAGAAACAAAAATTCCGATATGATCGGATGAAAGGTATTTGCATCAGTGCAATGCTGCAATCACAGCAAACATGGTTACCAACTTTGCAAGAACCTGTTCAATTTACAAAAATGACAATAGACAAATATGCAGATTATCAAAAACTAATTGCTCATTGTGAAAAAGCAAACAAACAATCAATAGGTGATTTGCAAATTGGTACATCAGCACATTGTCTCATTTGTATCGGCCCCGAAGGTGATTTTACAAAAGAAGAAATTGAATTTACGATACAAAATAATTTTACATCTGTGAGTTTGGGAGAAACAAGATTGAGGACAGAAACTGCAGGTGTGGTAGCTGCAACTTTATTAAAGAATACCTGAGTTAACTGAGTATTTCAATAATCTTAATCAGTTCATTATTCAGATTCTTTATCGAATCCTGCATATCCCATTTCTTTTTATTTCGTTCACCAATATAATTTGAAATGCTCCGCAGTTGAATGAACGGAATATTTTCCATCAGGCATACATAGTGCAGTGCTGCCCCTTCCATTGATTCAGTAACGGGGTTAAAAGTTTCCCGGTAAAATTTTATCATTTGTTTGGATGTGCTTATTTCATTTACAGAAATTCCTTTTACCTGTTTTAAACAGGCAAGCTTAAGAATTTCTTTATACGGATTTATCAACCAATCATTTTTATAAGGATGCTGGCTATGCGGTACTAATTTCAAATCAAAAAGAGTTTTCAGTTTTTTCATTTCCACCACACTTTGATCTGCTATTGAATCTTGTTTTACTACTAAAACTTTTCCAAGTGCAACAGTTGTGTCATAACTTCCGGCAACACCTGCCTGAATTATAAGGTTGTAATTTCTTAACGCCAATTGTTTTGTAAGTTGATAAGTAGTTGCTGTAAGCCCGATACCAGCTACAAGTATGTCAATATTATAATTTTTCAATACTGCATCATCCTTTTTCATTGCTTGTAAAAAAGGAGAAATTTCTTTTGCAGTTGCTGCCAATACAAGAATATTATTTCCCATAATAGCAAATATCGTATATCAGCTGCAAAACGGATAACCCTTACATTTGCACCTCCATACCATATGGTATGGTCTCATCATTTCCTCCGCCCAAACTGCTGTGAGGAAACTAAAAAGTAAAGCATGGTTTACTTAACAAGAATTGAACATTTCAACGCAGCTCACAAACTTTTCAATCCTGCATGGACCCCGGAAAAAAATGAGGAAGTCTTTGGCAAATGTGCCAATGAAAACTGGCATGGCCATAATTATGAGTTGTATGTGACGGTTAAAGGACAACCCGATCCGGGTACGGGGTTTATTTTCGATGTAAAAAAACTGAGTGAAATAATCCAGGAGCATGTGATAGAAAAAATAGATCACCGGAATCTGAATATGGATGTGGATTTCCTGAAAGGAAAAATGTGCAGTACCGAAAACCTGGTAATCGGTATCTGGAGTGAGCTGAATCCTCATTTACCTGCGGGTGTTTTATTGCATAGCCTGAAATTGTATGAGACACCGAAAATTTATGTTGAATATTTTGGCGAGTAAACCTTTTTGATTTTTAATTGTTATTAATTTTTATGAGCAAAAAAGTTGCCGTTATAAGAAAGGAACATTTTAATGCAGCACATCGTTTGTTCAATGCAAACTGGGATGATGCAAAAAATGAAAAAGTATTTGGAAAATGTGCCTTGCCGAACTATCACGGCCATAACTATGAACTGGAAGTGAAAGTAACCGGCAAGCCGGACAAAAAAACAGGCTATGTAATGGATTTAAAAGTATTGAGTGATTTAATAAAAAATGAAATTCATTCCCGGTTTGATCATCGGAATTTGAATCTCGATACAATGGAGTTTAAAGAATTGAATCCAACGGCTGAGAATATTGCAATTGTTATTTATAATTTATTGAGGCCGCATATCAGTAAAAAAAATGAATTGATGATTCGGTTATATGAAACGCCAAGGAACTATGTGGAATATCCGGCCCCCTAAACCTGCTTGCCGGCAGTCAGTCCCCGCCAAATGATGGAGGATTTGCAAACGCTTAATTGAATGGGAAACCATAAACAAAAAACGATAAACCCGATTTATGTCTTATAAAAAAACAGAGCACTACGATGCGATAGCTACAGAAGGTCTTGTAAGAAATTATAAAGAAATTATTGATAAGCTTGGCGAAGATTCAAACCGCGAAGGATTGATAAAAACACCTGAACGGGTGGCAAAAGCAATGCAATATATGATGCAGGGGTATCAGATGGATGCGGCTGCAATTATCAATTCTGCAAAATTTCATGAGGATGTAAGTGAAATGATTGTAGTAAAGGATATTGAGATTTACAGTATGTGCGAACATCATATGTTGCCCTTCATTGGCAAAGCACATATTGCATACATCCCAAACGGATGGATAACGGGATTAAGTAAAATTGCAAGAGTGGTGGATGTATATGCCAGAAGATTGCAGGTGCAGGAAAGATTAACCGTTCAGATTCGTGATGCAATAAGAGAAACGTTGAATCCCCTCGGCGTTGCTGTTGTGATAGAAGCAAAACATCTTTGTATGATGATGCGGGGTGTTCAAAAGCAAAATTCTTCAACAACAACTTCTGCTTTCGATGGTGAATTTCAGAAAAACAGTACACGGAGTGAGTTTTTGAAACTTATCAGTAACGATTTACATTAAACATTATATTTGCATTTCGATTCAGGTTTGATTGCTTCTTAAATCAAACCTTTTTTATTTTCAAAAAAGGAAACCTTTTTGAAAATAGGGTGGGGTCACCTTCGTATTAAAATTGGGAACTTCGGTGACCAGAGAGTAAATATATTTTTTTATGAAACATGCATTTGTATTTCCGGGTCAGGGTTCACAGTTTCCGGGTATGGCGAAAGATCATTATGATAATAGTGTATTTGCAAAAAAATTGATTGAGCAGGCAAATGAAATTCTTGGATTTCGTATTTCCGATATTATGTTTGGCGGCAGTGAAGAAGATTTAAAACAAACCCGGGTAACCCAGCCTGCCATTTTTCTTCATTCAATCATTGCTTATAAAACGATTGAAAGTGCTAAGCCCGATATGGTAGCCGGTCATTCGCTTGGC
>JANOFP010000393.1:0-7698 GCA_031413675.1 Bacteroidota bacterium | reverse complement strand
GAAATTTTTCTTGTTAAGAGTTGATCCTAAAAAGAGGATGATATTTAACCCAGAAGAATCAATAGATTTTCATGGATTTACCGGACCCTTTGTGCAATATACACATGCAAGAATAAAATCTATATTAAGAAAACAGCCTGCTGATAATAGTTTAAAGGTGTCAAGTGTCAGCTTGTTACCACTCGAAAAAAGTTTATTGATAAAACTTGAGCAATTCACAACTATAATTGAACAGGCAGCCTTTGAACATAATCCATCTGTTATTTCAATTTATGTTTTTGAAGTTGCAAAATTATTCAACTCCTTTTATTCCGAACATTCTGTAATGAATGCAGAAACGGAAGAAAAAAAACAGTTGCGTTTGCAGATAAGCCAATTTACTTCAAATGTTATTGCTTCGGCTATGCACCTCCTGGGTATACGAGTACCTGAGAGGATGTAATTGATGTCAAAATAAAAAAAACCGCAAAGACTTTTTGAAATCTTTGCGGTAAATATTTTTGAATTTAAACTGCCGACGCATGATTGCTGGCTTTTACATGCCCATATTCATCTTTTTCTGTTTATGTGCACCCAGACTAGGATCCATTTCAATCGCTTTATCACACAGTGCAATTCCTTTTTCTTTATCGCCTTTTTTCTGATATGACATTCCGATCATATAGAGTGCAGAAGCATTTTCTTTATCATACTCAAGTATACGATCCCAATAATCAATAGCCAACTGAAACTTTCCTTTGTAATAATATGCTTCAGCGATCATGTTAATTATATTCAAATCGCTTGGGCGTTTTAATAAGATTTCATTTAAAATAGTAACCCCCTGATCAAGATTGCCAACATTCAAATAGGCAATACCCAGGTTTTCTAAATATTCATTATCTCTTTTCAAACCTTTTTCTGCTGCCAATAAGATATATTTCAATGAATTTGCATCATCATGCATCGCATAGCAAATAAGCCCAAGCTCATACATCCAGTAATTTTTTGTACTGTCGAGTTCGATTGCTTTCTTAAAATATGGTACTGCTAATTTATAATTCATCATATCGGCATAGCTATGTGCAATTAAATATGGTATCTCAGCATTTGAAGGATCTTCTTTTGCTGCAGCATTCAGGTATTTAATAGCTTCACCGTAATTATCATCATCATAATGAATTCTACCAATATAGTAATCCACTTTTTCAGCAGGATCTAATTCTTTTAATTTTATAGCATACGGAATTACATCGGCTTTTAGTTTGAGATTAAATGACAGCAGCATTAATTGTTTGTAATTAGCCGCAGTCGCATCGCCTAATTCTACTAATTTCTTAAAATGCTCCCGGGCGGCATTGTATTTTTTTAAATCGTAACAGGCAGTTGCCAATTCCGTTACAATCACTTTATTATTTGCATCGTATCGTACAGCTTTTTCAAAATTTTTATACGACTCCATCAATCTTCCATTTCCTTTTTCAACCAGGCCTTTCTGTAAAAAATAGTCTGCACTGTCGGCAACAATAACTACTTGTGAATACATTTGGTTGATGGAAGTCTGACTATTGCCGAAAAGGGCAACAAAAAGAATCAGTGAGGTGAATAATTGCTTTTTCATTAGGGTAGGTATTAATTGGATCGAAATATAAAAACAGTTTCTGTACACAAGATAAAATTTCATTGTTACTAATCAAAGCAATCAGAGCAGATAAAGATAATAGCAAATCTCAGATTCTACTATACTTTTAAGAAAATTATCAACCAGCCTGTTCATCTGCATTCCGCTACTGTATTGAATCATATCAATTAAAATCATCCTGCTTTTTTGATAACGTTATACATTTCTTCTTATTTCGCTACTGATAATCAATATTTCAGGTTAAGTATTTTTCACAAGTAATATTCCTTCAAAAGCCCGTTTCTTGCAAATTTAGTATTGGCAGCGGCTATGTTTGTAATCGTTTGCTGTGCAAAAATTTATTCTGATAAATTGCCTTCCCTTAAACAATAACTGATCCAAACACTGCTAATTTATTTTTTAATCTAGATTTATTGCTTTTTTGAATACACTAAATATTTTTTGAATGCTATTCAAAAGGGGTTATTTCGATTTTGCTTCATTTTTTTATAAAACAAGCTTACCTGACATTCCCAATTGAAAATTAAAAGAGCCAGCCAATAAAAGGTCGGTAGAAACGTAAAAACAATAATTTTCGCTATTTACCTTATCTTCGGTTTGCTATAAACAAAACCCGTTTTATCGTTTATGAAATCAGTCATCATTCCTGTAGACTTTTCAGACACATCCTTGAATTCAGCAAGGTTTGTTGCAGCTATGCTTTCAGGTCATTCTGATACAAGTGTTGTCTTATATCATAATTATGAAAGCGAAGCTGACCGGGATATTGGAATGAGTTATTTAGAAAGTTTGAAAAGAGAATTGATAGATAAAGGTGACTCAAAAGTGGAATACATTATGGAAATGGGGGGTAACCTTGTAGAAAATATTGACAGGCTTGCACATACTTCCAGGGCTACCTTAATTGCAATGGGTATTACAGGCCGTACTTCAATGGGTCAGGTTTTAATGGGTAGTAATACTTTGAAATTGGTTGACAATACAATTTATCCGGTACTAATTATACCGCCCAATGCAAAATATGAAGGATTAAGTAATGTTGCTTTTGCTTCCGATTTCGCTGATGTAAACATATCCACTCCGGAAACTTTTATTTCTTTAGTGCTGGAAATGTTTAACCCAAAACTGCATATTGTAAATGTAAATCCGGACCATTATATTTCGATTAATGAACATTATCAGCAACAAAAGGAAATTCTGAAACAGATGTTTATTAAATATAATACAGAATTTTATTTTATAGGTATGAACGATTTTCATGAAGCAATTGATAATTTTATTAAAGATTATAAGGTTGATATGCTGATTACAGTGCCACGTCATCATCAAAGCGCAAAAAATATGTTCCGCAATACGCATACAAAACGGCTTGCTTATCACAGTCACATCCCTATTTTGGCGGCACATCAGTAATAATTCTAAATTGTCCGTTTGCTCTCTTGCAGTCTTACCTGATAATGGTTATCTTTGAGCCATTACTATGCTGAAGAAAAAAAACAGAATACAACCCATTATTTCGTTTGCAGAGCAACTATTGCCGGCAAATTTTTATATCCCTGATTAAAGCAGGTATGGTTTTACTTACTCCCCTATTCGGTGTATTGAATGATTTACTGACCTGTTATTTATTATTATGAAAGATGTTAAATTGATTGAAGTGCCTTCTGAAATAGGCGCAGGTACCCGTGGTGCAAGTCTCGGTGTTGAAGCTATAAAAATTGCTGCGTTGGATTTTATGAGTAATTTTTTTATTCATTTCCCTTCCGAAAAAATTCCAACAGAAAATAGATTATTGTATGAACCAATTGAATCACCTTATGCAAAAAGAATAAAAGGTGTTGTAACAATGTATGAGCGGGTTAGCAAATCGGTTAGTGAAACAATTAAAAACAATTTTTTTCCGGTAATACTCAGCGGTGATCATAGTATAGCCGGTGCTACCATTACCGGAATAAAGATGGCAAAGCCAAAATCCAAACTCGGAGTTATTTGGATAGATGCGCATGCAGATCTGCACACGCCTTATACCACGCCATCTGGAAATCTTCACGGAATGAGTTTGGCTGCTGCAATTGGCGAAGACAATACAGACTGTGCTGTTCACGATGTAGATGATGATACCGTAAAGCAATGGAATATGCTGAAACGAATGGGAAAAATTCATCCTAAAGTTTTAGCGGAAGATGTTGTTATTATTTCACTTCGTGATTTTGAAAAAGAAGAAAAACAAATAATCGAAAAACATGGTATCAAAACTATTTCTACCAAAGAAGTAAGAACTAAAGGATCGGAAAATATTGTACGGTCAGTAATACGATACCTGGGCGATTGCACTGATATTTATGTTTCATTTGATGTGGATAGTCTCGACTCTTCTATTTCAAGAGGTACAGGTACCCCGGTAAGTATGGGGCTTCGTGAACGGGAAGCAGAAGACTTAATCAGTAAATTTATGCAAATTCGAAAAGTTTGTTGCTTTGAAATAACAGAAGTGAACCCAACACTTGACAAAGAAAACCTGATGGCAGAAATTGCTTTCAATATCTTACAACGAAGTGTGAACATTTTACTCATGAATTAATAAAGCTTTATTTCGCAAATTCGATTAAATGATTTCTTTGAGCTTCTCTTTTATTTTTTGAGTTTCAACCGGGCCAAGTTCAAAACTACT
The DNA here is from genome assembly GCA_031413675.1 of Bacteroidota bacterium. Classification (GTDB taxonomy): domain Bacteria; phylum Bacteroidota; class Bacteroidia; order Chitinophagales; family Chitinophagaceae; genus VBAR01. The sequence continues at coordinate 3,406 of JANOFP010000393.1, read as the reverse complement.
TTCAAGACAGGTAGATAATAGTTTCCTTGCTTCATTTTTTTTTCCAATTGCGGCATTAATAAATCCCATATTCATCAGAGCCTCTGGCTCAAATGATTTTTTATTGACATAATCCCGTACGATTTGATAAGCCTTTTCGATTTCTCCATTATTATAATATACATAAGCAAGCCAATTGTATGTTTCAGGGGTTGGTCTTCTTTCTATTTCAGAAAGAGCAATTGCCAGAGCTTTGTTATAGTCTTTTAAATCGTTTGTATAAAGATGAATAAGATATTTATTATACATGTCCCCATAGCCGGGCTTTAATATTTCGGTTAAAAATTTTTTATTATAGCTCTCTTTGTTCTTAGTATCTCCCTCCCACTCTGCAATATCTGCCAGAATGAGATTTATTTCGGGCATATTTGTTTGGGAAAGAATGTAACTTAAAATACGTTTTGCTTCTGTAGCATTTTTATCATGTGAATAGGCAATCCAGGCAATTCCTTTAAGGCAATACAGGTTTGAAGAATCCATTTCGAGTACTTTTAAATATGCTTTGTATGCATCTTTAACTCGTCCGGAATGTCCATACATATCAGCCAAATTTGACAAGGACCACAGGTAAGCAGGTTTTCTTTTTTCTTTAACTAACGTAGAAGCTTGCTCCATTAATTCGATTGCTTTATCTATTTTACCATAATGGTCTTCTAGTTTTGCTTTTCGGATCAGGTAATCAAAAGATTTTTTGTCTTTAAGGGCTGCAATTTTTTCAGAAGCTTCATAATACTCGCCTAATTCCATACCTGCATCAAAATGCAATAAATTATTGATATACGGATCGCTGTTTATTTTTTCAGCGGCTAAATTAAAATGATATGCATCTTTAAAATGGTGCTGTATTATTGCATTTTGGGATAATGCATAAAGAATAGACGCTTCTGAATCATTCACTTTTTTGGTAGATAAGAGAAGTAATGAATCTGCTATCTTCAACTCATTTGCATTTCCGGTAAGTTTAAATAACCGGCTATGTTGTTCTGCAAGCAGTTTCATATTCAGGAAATTCCCTGTATCTCCAGCCAATCTTTCTTTCCAGAAATTTAATTCTGAATTAGCTTTATTTACTTCCTTTCCGGTTACACCGTTGCGCATAAATACACTGTAATCATTTTTAGAAATGATTTTCTGATTACGATTGCAGGCAAAAAGTAAAATGATTGCTGTAAGTGAAATAAGTTGTTTCATACTAGATAAAATAAAAAGAGGCTGTGTTGAAACAGCCTCTTAAAGGTTTAAAGATTAAAACGGGGTTGCTAAGTATGGAAATGTTGCAGAAAAAGTTTTATCATTTCCATTTACATTATCTTTTGTAAGTCCGGGATTTGATGTGCCAGCTGCACCGCCAAATATCAATAACAATTCTGTATCGATTACATCATCTGATAATGCCCGACCTGTTAAAACGTTGGTTCCATCAAAAAAGGTAGTGACACCATTCATTTTTACGTTAAGTACATCCGCCACAAGCACACTTGTGAATGTTGCTTTGTCAAGTCCCAGCGCATTTGTCATATATCCAAAACCCGTAAGTACAGTTTGAAATTGAACATTAAACGCAGCATTCATCTGAGATGGAACAGTCATGTTGAATTCGTTTTTTCTTGCTGCGTTCACAAACACGGTATTGATGGCAGGTCTCGCCATTTGATCATTTTGTGTAAACGTGCCGGATGTATCAAAGTTGTCTTCTGTTTTATTTTTATCACAGCTTACAATTCCGATCGAAGCAACAACGGTAAGTATAATAGAAAATTTATTTAGTAGTTTCATATAATCTGTTTTAAGAGTTTTTTTATAAAATTATTTTGATTTTGTTTCTGCCCAAACATTTATTGTAGCTGAAGCCCCAAGCATGGTTTTAGGTACTTCCACAACCATAGACATCACATTCGTTCCAGCAAAAAAGTCAACACCGGTAGTGCGAAAACCAGTTTGTGTGTTTGCAATTATTTCTTTAAATCGTGCCAGATCAAAAAAGAACGGATCATCTCTTGGACCAGCAAATATTTTTACACCTGAAGTGCCTGTTGCTGAAATTGCAGAACTGCCATACGGCGTAACTCCAACTTCGGTAACGGAGCCAGCTGTTAGTACGGTACTTGTTGTACCTTTTACGGTAGGCGCTACCGGACCATACACTCTCATTTTACCGTTCTGAACTAATGCTTGAATTACGAGATCTTCCACATTATCCCCTGTATTGTCAATATTTATTTCATAAAGTACATTCGAGGGAAAGCTTGCAGTTGCTGATGCAGATGGTGATAACAGGCCTTGCGTATTTAATACAAATACCATTTTAGAGTTGTCTGCCGGGCTTTGAAATGCATATACGTCTGTAATGTCAGTACCAAGACTTACATTGCCGGCACCCGTTACAGATGGTGCATCTACATGGTCGGCGGCTATTAGAATTCCACCGGTAAGTGATGCAGCAAGAACTGCAATTAATAAAATTTTCTTTTTCATAATAATTTAATGTTTTTTTAAAATTGTTGGTAAATATTTGTAGTAGCAACTGCGCGGATTGCAACTCCAGAATGAAAGATTCAAATTGAATGACTCTGTTCATCTTTTTCAAATTCACAATCAATTACGATGGATTATTTGTTTTAGATTTTATGGCGCCAATTAATTTTAAAATAATACAGTTCTTGTCTAAATCAACAGGCTGTTATGTTTCTACACACTATTTTAAATCTGTCTCCTAATTTGATTCGTATATGATGTAGTTATTATCATTTCATGAAAATCTCTTATTTTTTTCTTTTGCTTTTTATCAGCTCATCTATCTCTGCCCAAAAAGGCAGCATTCAGGGATCTGTAACGGATAATGAAACAAAAACTCCTGTTTCAGGGGTAAATATTAATCTATTAAAAAATGATAAAGCTGATTTTTCTGATTTGTTTGGGAGGTTTCAAATTAAAGACATTCAGCCAGGCCAGTATGAACTGCTACTTTCTCATATCGGCTATAAAACAGAAATCATTCCGGTAGAAGTGAAAGAAAACAGTGAGGCAATATTAAAAGTGGATTTGAAAAAATCAATTCTCAAACTTTCGGAAATTAAGATTGGGGGAAAAAGAAATATTGCTAAAAATACCATCAGCGAAATTGATATTAAATTGAGGCCTGTTAATACGTCGCAGGATATTTTGCGTATCGTACCAGGTTTATTTATAGCTCAACATGCAGGTGGTGGTAAAGCCGAGCAAATATTTTTAAGAGGTTATGATATTGATCATGGTACTGATATTAATATTACTGTAGACGGTATGCCGGTAAATATGGTAAGCCATGCCCACGGACAAGGTTATGCTGATTTACACTTTCTTATTCCTGAAACAGTAGAGAAAGTGG
>JANOFP010000392.1:0-1888 GCA_031413675.1 Bacteroidota bacterium | reverse complement strand
CGATCCAAAAAATATTTATCATATTATTTATCATGATAGCAGACCGGCTGGTTATTCTAAGATTATTTTTAATAAGCAACATCCAAATGTTCTCATGAAAAATGTAACCAAGCTGGAACGGCTTTATTTGCTAAAAGAGTTTTATGGTTTATGCCTTGGGCTTGAGCTTTTAAATTTCAATATTGATTTATCCAAAAAGAACAAGCAGGCGGGAATGTGGTTGTTCGTATGGAAAGAAAATCAACGGGCAGTTAGTTTTTATGAAAAGACTGGGTTTAAAATTATTGGCAGCTATGATTTTAAACTTACCGAAACCCATTCCAACCCCAATCACCAGATGTTTCTTAAATATTAAGGACTTCGCTTAGGCTCTGTTTATTTTCATTTGCAAAGAAACTCATCCCATCACTACCACTGCTTCATCTGCAAGTGGCTTTTCTTTATCTGGTAACAATCGGTTCATAAATCTTTCTGTTGCGCCGGCAAAAGGAAGAAATAACAATACACCCAATGTATTAAACAGCATATGTGCATTGGCAACCTGCTGTTCGGGATGCGCAGTACCGGAAATGAAAAAGATGAGTTTTACAAACCAGGGAAATAATAATAATGCAGTTAGTATTGTAACGATGTTAAAGAACAGGTGAAACAATCCTGTCTTTAAGGCTTGCCGGCTTGATTTGATAGTTGCTAAAAGTGTATCAGCACAGGTTCCCAATTCAGCGCCAAGCATTACAGCTATTCCGGCTGATATGGATATTAATCCTTTTTTGGCAAGTGTAATAACCATGCCTACGGTAGCTGATGAAGATTGTATAATTAATGTAACCATCGCACCGGTGCCGGCACCGGCATACGGGTTTTCCATTTTCAGCATCCAGTCATTAAACTGTGGCAATTCCCTGAAAGGCTCTACGCCCCTTTCCATAGTATATAAACCAAAAAATAAAATACCGAAATAAATAACAGCACGGCCTGTCAAAGTAATCCAACGTGATGTGGAGAAAAATACAAGCAGCATTCCAATAAAAATAGGGATAGGAGAAAACTTACCGATGTCCAGTGCAATAATCTGGCTGCTGAATGTGGTGCCGATATTTGCACCGAGCACAATACCGATAGCCTGGCGGAATGTAAGGGCTTTCGCTTTTACCAATACAATAGCCATAATAATAACGGCAGAAGAAGAATCCAATATCAGCGTTATAACAATACCGGTAAGTAAGGCTGTAAAAATATTGCTGGTGAATTTTGAGATGAATTTCCTGGCTTTTTCACCAAGCAGTTCTTTCAAAACATCCGACATATGGGAAATGGCGTATAGAAATAAGCCAAGACCTCCGAGAATGATAAGCGTTGTTTCCATTTAAAAGGGAAGATATTAATTCAATGTTACCGGAATATTATTTTTTTGAATCTTATTCAGAATCTTATTCAGAATAATTAGTGGTTGTAGTATAACTCCGACACTTCTATTCATTGAAACCATTTTTTCAATCAGCCATACTTATAAGGGCTGTAGTCGGGCATCAGCTTAATAAATTTTTTATTTAATCATGGCTATAAAACAAGACAGGATTTAATTATCTTAACATTGCTAAAAACCCATCCAATACAGCATCCCTGAATCTTACTAAATAAGACAGACCCAAACACTTAAAAACCAACCAAATTGTGCATTACTAACAATAGCGAAAGCCCCCTCTGTTTTTCCCCTTCATCCCCTATCTTTGCCGCCCTCCAAAGTATTTAATATTGGTTGGAGGATGACACTCCAATAAATTGATTTGGGGTAAAAGAATTAAACGTTTTAACTGAAAAATTAATTATGGACAAATTGATTTACCTCGTTCCCGTAATGGGTGCTATCGGACTGCTTTACACGTTT
>JANOFP010000391.1:0-7556 GCA_031413675.1 Bacteroidota bacterium | reverse complement strand
TTAAAGAATTAGTGCAATATGCTAAGGACCGGTTTGTGAATATTCTTCCTGAAATAGATATACCCGGGCATAGCCTTGCGGCTATTGCTTCTTATCCTGAACTTACCTGTACACCCGGTACATATGCGGTTAACTCAGGCGAGCAGTTTATGATTTGGCCCGGCAATGGCGAACATTTTTATGGCACATTAGACAATACACTTTGCCCTGCCTATGAAAAAGTGTACGAATTCATTGACAAAGTTTTTACGGAAGTAGCACAGTTATTTCCTTTTGAATATATTCATATGGGTGGTGATGAAACAGCACGGAATTTTTGGGAAAAAAGTGAAGTGATAAAAACAATGATGCAAAAAGAAAAGCTTAAGAACCTGGATGAAGTACAAAGCTATTTTGTAAAGCGGGTAGAAAAAATAATTAATGCAAAAGGAAAAAAAATGATTGGATGGGATGAAATTTTAGATGGAGGATTAGCGCCGAATGCGGCAGTAATGAGTTGGAGAGGAATGAAAGGTGGTATTGAAGCAGCTAAACTTGGTCATGAAGTAGTAATGAGTCCAACTGATTTTGTTTATATAGATTATATGCAGGGTGATGCAGTTATAGAGCCTCCGGTATACGCTACGTTACGGTTAAAAAAAGCATACCAGTTTGAACCGGTACCTGAAGGTGTAAAAGCATCATTAATCAAAGGTGGACAGGCAAACCTTTGGACAGAACAGGTGTACAACATGCGGCATGCCGAATATATGACATGGCCGAGGGCTTTGGCTATTGCAGAAGTATTGTGGAGCCCTAAAGAAAAAAGAAACTGGAATGATTTTGTACCAAGAGTGGAAACACATTTCGAAAGACTGGATGCTGCCGGAGTAAAATATGCACCCAGTATGTATGATGCAATTTTTGAAATAAGTAAAAAAGATACATCAACAATAATTGTCAGATTAAGTACCGAGATTGAAGGCTTATCGATTCATTACAGTTTTGACAATTCTTTTCCTGATAATTTTTATCCGGCATATACTTCGCCACTGACTGTTCCCAAAGACGCCTCCACAATGAAAGTGATTACATACCGGAACAATAAAACTATCGGAAGAATGATGGTGATGCCAATTACAGAGCTAAGGAAAAGGGCGGGGATAAAGTGATTGCTATGTAGTGTAAATCTTTATATCAATCTATGATATGCTTGTCTGACAAATTTTGAAACTAAAAAAGCCCCTGCTAATGAGCAGGGGCTTTTAATTTTTTTTGATAAATACTTTACTTATATGTACAAGCGTATCCTTTTTTCATTGATTGTTTAACTCCTTGATTATCGCTTTTATCAGATGTCATAAGAATAAACGGGGCACCTAATTCTGCTGCTTCTTCTTTTATTTTTTTGGTTGCCTTCTTATCAGCAGAGCCTGCTGAATTGAGAGTAAAATAGCCAGATGTTTTACCTTTTATTTCTTCGCCTTTTTTTAATCCAAGTGCTTCACTTGCTTCTGTTATAATTTGTACTTTTTCCCAATCGTCCTTTCCGGAAACAACTATTTTTTCAGAAATTTCTTCTACTCTGCCTGAAGTACCGTATGTAATTGAAGCAATTGCATATTTGCTAATTGTTTGTTCGGCATCTTCTCCTGGATATTTATAATTGATAGTAGCTTCATTAACCTTAACAACTTTCACCTCTAATGTTTCGCCAGAATGTTTCTTCATTTTATCGGCGGTTTGAGCAAATGTAACCAAGCCACAAAGAGCTATAAAAAGTGTTAAAATATTTTTTTTCATTTTTTTAAATTTTATTGATTCGCAAATTTAATCATATTAATAATAAAATTCAAACCCCTTCAAGATTTTTTAAACCTTTACTTTAAACCCAATATTCGCAGGTGTGAAAGATTACAAGTTGGCGGGATGAGAAAAGAAAACCCATGTCTTATATATGTATTGGGATTTTCTGGACTGTTTTTATAGAATATGCTGCCATGCAGATAATTGGTTTAAATTCGTTTCAATAAATCTTATCAATCTAAAATGTTCGGCTAACAATGTCATTAAATAAAGAAAGACCTGCCAACGGGTCAGGCAGGTTAGAAAAAAAATTCCTGGAAGAATACAAAAAGCTGAATGAAATGCAGCAGTTAGCTGTTAATACCATCGAAGGCCCCGTAATGGTAATTGCCGGACCGGGTACCGGTAAAACTCAAATTCTAGCCAGCCGCATTGGAAAAATATTAATTGAGACAGATGCATTGCCTGAAAATATTCTTTGCCTTACCTATACCGATGCGGGTGTAGTAGCTATGCGCAAACGGTTACTAAACTTTATTGGCCCCGATGCATATAAAGTAAACATTTACACCTTTCATGCTTTTTGCAATGAAGTAATTCAGGAAAATTTGTCGCTCTTTGAAAAAACTTCGCTGGATGCGATTTCCGAACTGGAAAAAATTGAATTGTATAAAGAACTAATCGATTCATTTCCAAAAAATCATCTGCTGAAAAGATACCGGGGCGATGTATATTTTGAAATCAAAAACCTGCAGGAACTTTTTAGCAATATGAAAAAGGAAGGATGGACTCCTGCATACGTAAACAGTAAAATTGACGAATACTTAAACGACTTGCCAACCCGGGATGAATTTATTTATAAAAGAAAATATAAAGAGTTTAATGCCGGCGATATAAAAAAAGACCGGATAGAAGAAGAAATAGAGAAAAAAGAAAAACTGCGGGCAGCAGTTAACGAGTTTGATCGTTTTCAGCAACTGATGCGTAAAAAAAACCGCTACGATTTTGATGATATGATCAACTGGGTTATTAAAGCTTTTGAAGAAAATAAAAATTTATTGGCCCGGTACCAGGAACAGTTTCTGTATATACTCGCCGACGAATACCAGGATACCAGTGGAACACAAAATAAAATTATTGAACTGCTGATTAACTATTGGGACAAACCCAATGTGTTTGTGGTAGGCGATGATGATCAAAGCATTTATCGGTTCCAGGGTGCCAATATTGAAAACATGCTGCAGTTTGCAGAGAGTTATAAAAAAGATTTGCTTACCGTTGTATTAAAAAATAATTACCGCTCTACCCAACCCATACTGGATATTTCAAAATCATTAATCAACAGGAATAAAGAACGCTTAGTAGAAAAATTAGACGGCTTAAGTAAAGATTTAATATCGAGTAAAGAAATTATAAAACAGTTAACCCATCAACCAATAATAAAAGAATATGAAACGCAGCGGCAGGAGATGATTGATATTGTGCTTCAGGTTCAAAAAATAATCGCAGTAGGAATTCCCCCGGGAAAGATTGCCGTTATTTATAAAGAAAATAAATATGGTATGGAGCTGGCCGATTATTTCCGGCTAAGAAATATTCCATACTATAGCAAACGCAATCTGAATATTCTTGAATTACCCCTTGGCAAAAAAATTATTCTGCTTTTAAAATATCTGGCCGCTGAGCATGATATCCCTTACGGTGGTGATGAAATGCTGTTTGAATTATTACATTCAACCTGGTTTCAAATTCCTGCTATTGAAATTGCGAAGCTAAGCGTGGAAGTATCTGCAACAAAATTCAATAATACACCTACATCGTTGCGCAAATTAATTAATGATAAAAGCAGTGCACCGTCAAAAGATTTGTTTACACCAACCCTGCATGAAGGATTAAAAAATGCAGGAGCCATTCTTGAAAAATTAATTCTTGAAGTGCCAAATCAGACTTTGCAGCATTTATTCGGATTGTGTATCCGGGAAACAGGAATTCTTTCGCATATCATGCAGGCAGATGATAAACATTTTCAACTGCAGGTTTTAACTGGCTTATTTGATTTTATAAAAGAAGAAACAAGGCGCAATCCGAAACTGGGGTTAAAAGAATTGATATTACTGATTTCATTAATGGAAAAAGAAGAAATCATTCTACCATTGATACAGGTAACCGGAAACGATAAAGGAATAAATCTTTTAACCACGCATGGCTCCAAAGGTCTTGAATTTGAATATGTTTTTCTTGCCGGCTGCAATGCAGGTTTCTGGGAAAAGAAAAGAAAACCGGGCGGTGGGTATAAAATGCCGGATACTATATATGCTTCAGCTCCTAAACAGGATGATTCGGAAGAATTAAGAAGATTATTTTACGTTGCACTTACCCGTGCCGAAAAACATTTATATATTTCTTACAGCCGGTTAAAAAATGATGGAAAAGAAATGGAGCCTTCTATGTTTATTGCAGAGCTTCAGGATGAACAAGATTTGCCACTAGAAAAAGTTTTTATAAGTCCCGAAGTATTAAGTGAATTTTCCATTCTTCATTTTGCAGAAACCGCTGCTCCGGAAATAGAAAAAACAGAAACTGAGTTTGTTTCGACTTTGCTGGAAAAATTTGTAATGAATGTAACAGCACTCAATAATTATTTAAAATGCCCGTTGGAGTTTTATTTTAAAACGCTCATCCGCATTCCCACCGGAAAATCGGAAGCAACTGAGTTTGGATCATCTGTGCATTATGCGCTGGAGCAATTGTTCCGCAAGATGTCCGCAGGATCCAGTGGACAGAACAGTAAGCAGGATAAATTTCCTTCCAAAGAAATCTTTATAGAAGATTTTGAGTGGTATATGAAACGTCACCGTGAAAGTTTTACCCAAGAGCAATTTGACCGAAGGATAGAATACGGACAGGAAGTTTTAAGCAACTATTATGATGCGTACATAAATACGTTTAATAAAATAGTTGCTATTGAAAGAAATATCCGGAATGTGGTAGTTGGCGGTGTGCCCATAAAAGGCAAACTGGATAAACTGGAGTTTGATGGTAAATCGGTAAACGTAGTTGACTATAAAACCGGCGATCCCGATAAAGCAATTCCGAAAACAAAAGGTCCTTCCGATAAAGAGCCCGACGGTGGAGACTATTGGCGGCAGGCAGTCTTTTATAAAATACTTGTTGATAACTACCAGCAGAAAGATTGGAAAGTTATCAGCACTGAGTTTGATTTTATAGAACCCGATAAAAAGAAAAAATACAGGAGAGAAAAAATAGTTATTACACCGGCAGATATTACAACAGTAACTGAACAAATAAAATTGGTTTGGCAAAAAATTCAGGATCATGATTTTTACACCGGCTGCGGCAAAGCCGACTGTCACTGGTGCAATTTTGTAAAAACGAATAACCTTGCAATTGAACTGCATGAGGTGGGAGAAGAAGAGGCGGCTGATTAATCTTTTAAATGATAATTATGATTTTGAAAACTCCTGTTTTACGGTAAACCCTTTAAGTTTGCAACTACCATGAATTTCAGAGGCACAATACTATTATTAATTATAAGCGTAATCATAATCATCAGTTTAATCACGGCTCCAGGTTGTGCCAATATCATTCCACCACAAGGTGGTTTAAGAGATTCCATTCCGCCAGAATTAATAAAAGCAATTCCGAATGACTCAGCTTTGAATTTTACCGGTAATAAAATCATTCTCACTTTTGATGAGTTTGTTGAGTTGACCAATGTGCAGCAGAATCTTGTCATTACCCCGATACCACAAAACAATCCAACGGTTGAATCCAAATTAAATACAGTTACTCTAAAATTGAAAGATTCATTAGAAGCAAATACAACCTATAACATTAAATTCGGTGATGCTATCCAGGACATCAATGAAAGAAATATTTTGAAAAACTTTTCTTTTCTTTTCTCAACAGGAAAAGCGTTAGACTCCCTGACACTTTCCGGAAAAGTAATTCTTGCAGAAGATGGCAAAACAGATACCACACTAACGGTGATGCTTTATAAAAATGGAAAAGACTCGGCTGTAATGAGTGAAAAACCACGTTATGTAACAAAGCTGAATAATAGAGGCGAGTTTACATTTCGAAATTTACCAACAGCTACTTATTATATCTATGCAATAAAATCAGAAGGAAGCAGTTACCGTTATTTTGGCGGCAAACAATTATTTGCATTTGCAGATTCTGCTATACTTGTACGTCAAAATAATAAACCTGTTACTTTATTTGCGTATTCAGAAAAAGAAGAAGAGAAAAAAAGAGCAACTACTACAAATACAGGAAGGGGGAAAACAGGTGCCATATCAGCAGCAGATAAACGATTAAAGTATCAAACAACAATTAAAAATAACCAGCAGGATTTATTAGAAAATTTCAAATTCAAATTTGAAACGCCATTAAAATTTTTTGATTCATCAAAAATAACGATAACTACCGATACAACATACCAACCTGTTACAGAACCCTTTCGTTGGATAAAAGATTCTACAAATTTAATTCTCGAATTAAAAATTGACTGGAAAGAAAATACGCAGTACAACCTGATTTATGAAACCGATTTTGCCGAAGACACTTTGGGCCACCGTCTTCTTAAAAAAGATACCCTCAGTTTTTATACAAGAGAAAAAAAATCGTACGGCGATTTAAAATTGAGTTTTTCAAAGTTGGAATTAAGTAAAAATCCGGTTTTACTATTTGTACAAAACAATATTATAGTCCTTTCGCATACACTTACTTCAACCCAATACACAAATCCTTTGTTCAACCCCGGCGAATATGAACTCCGGATTTTATTTGACGAAAGTAAAAATGGTATCTGGGATGCTGGCAAATTTTTTGGAAAACACAAGCAACCCGAACTGGTGAAACCCATCGAACGAAAAATAACAGTAAAGGCCAATTGGGAAAATGAATTCGATATTTCATTGTGAATAGTGAATAGTCAATAGTGAGTTGTTTCTTTAAAAACCATACTCATAATCCTAATCAATCTTTCGTTTGTCATTGACTATTCACTATTGACCATTCACTATATTTGCCCCATGCAATTCTCATCTTCACTACTTGAAAACGCTGTCAACGAATTTTCCAAACTTCCCGGTATTGGAAAAAAGACGGCATTACGATTAGTACTTCATTTATTAAAACAAAACGAAAACGATGTAACCCGATTTAGTGAAGTAATTGCAAAAATGCGCAACGAAATAAAATTCTGTCATCGTTGTTACAATGTTGCCGATGGCGATATCTGTTCTATTTGCGCCAACAGTATGCGCAAGCAAGAAACAATATGTGTGGTAGAAAATATTCGGGATGTAATTGCAATAGAAAGTACTCAACAATATAACGGAACTTATCATGTACTCGGTGGTATTATTTCCCCACTCGATGGCATAGGCCCCGATCAACTGAACATCGACTCACTCATCAACCGTGTACAAAAAGACCTGCCTGCCGGACAGGCAGGAAAAATTGAAGAACTGATTTTTGCGTTGAATCCAAATATACAAGGCGATACCACCATTTATTATATTCAAAAGAAATTATCCACAGGATCCAGTGGAACCAACTCGCATTTACGCATCACAACTATTGCCCGTGGCATTGCATTCGGTGGTGAGCTGGAGTATGCCGATGAAATGACATTGGCAAGAAGCCTTCAGAACCGTCTGCCTATAGAAAAATATGTAAGTAAATAATTATTCAGCTTCTCCCCCTTACCTCCGGAGAGGGGGCTGGGGGGTGAGGTTTTCAAA
>JANOFP010000390.1:0-3690 GCA_031413675.1 Bacteroidota bacterium | reverse complement strand
CGGTTAGTTTTCTTGCACCTTTTCCATCGGGTTTAACGGCCCATACATTGTATTCATCGTACAGCAATATTTCTTTATCGTCTTTTATCCAGCCACCCATTCCTACAGCTGGCCTGCTTGCAGGATGATCATCACGGGTATTCCAGAAATCAGTTTTTATATTTTGAGTAAGATTGGTGTTTTGCCCCGTGGCAATATTATACGTCCACCAATGTTTGTCTTTAAAGTAAGCAAGCCATTTTCCATCAGGTGATGTTCGCGGAAAAGTATTAAAGCCGGTAAGAATTTTTTCAAAAGCAAGTTTTTCAGTTCCTGTTTTTACATTTACAATCCATGCATCAGCATAATCTTCTTTAAAAGCCGGCTTATATTTTTTGTCATTAAAAATCACAACTTGTTTTTGATTACCGGATAACTGTGCATTCGGTGCATCTTCTTTTGCAAGTTGAAAAAAACTATTGTTATCAAGATTCCATACACTTAAATAACTCATCATGGTATCTTGTCCCAATGTAATTTTTTGACGTGGCTGAATCTCCGGATCCTTCCAATGCCAGATATCAACTCCGGCTTGTTTTGTTGCCGGCGCATCTTTCTTTGCTGTTGCATTGTTTTTTGTGGAATCGGTTTGTGGTTTATCTTTTTTATTCAAACTATCTGATGAAGCTTTATCATCCACCCCGGCGGACAAGTCTTTTTTTGCAGCAGCATTGTATGTCCATTTATTCAATCCAAAAAATACAGATGTCATATCATCACTGATTGTAATGTTGGATGTATTGGAAATACGCATGCCTGCCGGAAAATATTTTGCTGCTTCCGGATCGAATGTTTTTAATGCAGGTGCTTTGTACAGGTTGGTATAAGTGTAAACAACTGCATTCTCTTCATCATACTTATCTTTTTTATACGATTTAAAAAATGCAAGACCATCGCCTTCTTTTTGCCAGCTGAGTTTTGAAAATTTACTGGTATCACTGGCTAGGACTTTCAGCGTATAATTTTCAACATTGAAAAGCTCAACAGAATTGCCCGCTGCATTGGCAGATTCAACTATATAAGCGAGGTAATCACTTTTTTTGTTGAAAGCATAATCCGTTACATTTCCAATCGTACGGGTAGTGCCGTCTGATAAATTTTTTATCAACAGCACAGCGCCTTTATCTTTATTTTCTTTTGGAGGACTAAGATAGGCAGCAAGAAATTTACCGTTTCGTGAAAATCCAAATCGGTTGATATTTTGAATGGTTTCTTTTTTGCCTGTGGTAAGATTAAGCAAACCCATTTTATATTCAATGGGCTTTGTTTGCTCTCTTAATTTTTCAGCTTCTTTAAATGACAAACCGATTCGGTAAGCAATCCATTGATTGTCTTTTGAAAATTCCGGAGCCGATGCAAATTCCAGTTTGTATGTTGTTTGTGTTACACGATTCGTAACATACAAAGTATCGTTGTCTTCCTGTACCGTCACCTGGTAAGCTACCCATTCACCATTCGGGGAAAGGTCGCTGGCGCCAATGCTTTGCCATTTCCCATAATCATCCGGAGATAGATTTTTCTTTTGCTGGGCATGGGTTGCTGAACTTAAAAAAGCGAAGATGCTTAAAACCATACAGGTGGTTAAATGCTTTAACATAAAAAAAATTTTAAATCAAGTTAAGAAAAAATTGAACCGGCGTTTTCAGGGGGAGTAATTTCGGTTTTGTAAATATAAATTATTCAGGCAGGTGAACCATGCCATCCATCAGAATTGTTACCGTGCTATGCGCATGAATATCAGCGCCATTTATTTTTATTCTCTTACTGCCACTGCAATTTTTGAATCTGCTGTGCCATAATAGAGAAACCATTTGTCTTTAAAATAAACCAGTCCTTCTACAAAGCAGACTTCGTTTACTTCACCCAGCTTTTCATATTCTTTATCAGGATGAATAAAATAATTATCCGTTCGCTTTATCAGTTTGTGCGGATTGTTTTTATCAAACAAAGCCTGGCCTGCGGCATACGTAAATTTTGGTAATGCGGTATCATTAAAATTCTGAGCATTGCTTGCATTGTAAATTAACAACACACCTTCTTGCCGTAACAAAGCATACGGTCCCGGTTCTACCAAACGGCTGTCAAAATATCCCATCCGCGGGTGCAATACAGAAATCATTTTTTTATTCTCTGCATTTTCCGCCACTTCCCAGTGAATGAGATCATCTGAACTGGCCAAAAACAATTCTGTATCTCCAAAATACATCCAGTACTTCCCGTTTATTTTAGTGGCTGTTATCCTGTTGCCTTCCTGTTTGCAAATGATTGCACCTGATTTTGACCAGGCATCTCTGTATTTTTCATTCCTTAAAACCAATCCATGCTTTGTCCATGTTCTTAAATCTTTTGAACTGGCAATGCAGAGCCTTGCCGTTTTTCCATCGTAAGAAGTATAGGTAAGAATATAGTTGCCATCTTCTGTTTCGATTACTCTCGGGTCTTCCACACCGCCTTTCCATTCGTAACGTTGCATACTATCCTTATCCGGGAAAAAAATTGGCGCAGCCTGTTTTTCAAAATGCAAACCATCTTCACTGATTGCAAGACCGAGCCGCGATGTCATAGCACTGTCCTGTGCCCGGTAAATAAGATATACTTTATTATCTTTTACAACCGCCGAAGGGTTTAAAACATTTTTCTCCTCCCAGTTCACAGTTTCTTTTTTTATGGGGCAAATAAAATTTCTTTCTCCCGATGGTTTTAAAATCGGGTTGATGGAATCTGCTTTTACAAAACCCAATAAGGCCCAGGTATTATTTTCTTCCGGGGCTGGGTTGCTTTTGTTATGGCAAGCGGCTACAAAAAATAAGAGTGATACAAGAATGCTAAACTGCTTCATGCTTTAAAAATAGTGTAAAAGCAAAAGATTGGCAGTTATACTTTTTTATCAGAGCTACCATTTTTTTAAGAATTCAAAATGATATTTTAAAGAAGATGACTGTAGCAAATCATTCAACAAATTCCAAAATATCTGCGGGCTGGCAGTTCAATGCTTTGCAGATAGCTTCGAGTGTACTAAACCGGATTGCTTTTGCTTTTCCTGTTTTTAAGATGGAAAGGTTAGA
Organism: Bacteroidota bacterium; assembly: GCA_031413675.1. GTDB lineage: Bacteria > Bacteroidota > Bacteroidia > Chitinophagales > Chitinophagaceae > VBAR01. The sequence continues at coordinate 586 of JANOFP010000390.1, read as the reverse complement.
AAGTGTTAGTTCTACTTTTTCTGATAGCTCATTAAGCGACATTTTCCGCTTTGCCATCATTACATCTAAGTTTACAATGATTGGCATAGCTTATACAGTTAAATCGTTTTCGTTTTGAATATCTACTCCTTTTTTGAAAATAGTTGCAATAACATAGATTACAGCTGCCATCAAGATAAATGCCTGACTGTCTGCCCAAAACTGGTTTAGGTTGTCAATAGCATAACCACGGTGTTGTAAGTTTTTGGCTGTTTGTCGGGCTATATAACTTAATATACCTATGGAAAAAGTGCAGTAAGATATTTTTGTTATCTGTTCTGAAACGAAGCTGTTGAATGGTTTTGATAAATCTATTTTATGCATAAGCATGACAACTATATAAAATAAGAATGCTTTCAAAACTGCGACGACCAGGATAAAACTATACATTCCGAAGAAAGCCCACTTGCTACGATTATACATTTCACTTAAGTCCAACTTTTGATACAGGTTTTGGACAAATTCAGGTTTGTAAATACTAAATACAAAATTGACTAGCAAACCACCGGCTTCTATGCACAAGCCAACGAAGATGAGCCACGCAACA
>JANOFP010000389.1:0-12078 GCA_031413675.1 Bacteroidota bacterium | reverse complement strand
GCAGCAGCGTCGAAACGCCGCCACGGATTTGATTGGCGGCGTGGGTTCGCCGCTCGTGAAAACGCCCGGACCATGACTGATCCGGGCGCGGAATGGGGTTCTGTACTGCGATGTGGGAAACCGTTTTTCGGGGGAAACGATTCCTGTGTCCACCGTAACGACGTCCTGGGCAGAGGTCTTCATGGAGTCGCGAATTGTTGACTGGTTCGTGATGACTCTCTTCCGCAGTAAGTGTCTGCTTGGCGAAAGCTAATCACGTGAATTTCCGATGTCAACCATTTTGCAAAAATATTTTCGGGGCGGCTCCGGCCGGCGTCGCCGACTGCGTCGGCGTTGGAACCGAAAGCGCGCCGCGCATCGCCGACGAAAATTCTCGCCGTTGAAAAAAAAATGCAGTATTTACCGGGATTGCGTTGCGTTGGCATTGACGCGATGACGTCGCGCGTGATTGCGCTCGCGTGCTTCGTCGACACCCAACGACGCTTTCCGGAGGTCCCCGACGCAGTTTCCCGGGAGCCGAAAAATCCGGCCATCGATGGGTCGAAATCGCCAAAGTGCGCAGATTTTTTCCGCCATCCGTATCCCGGAAAAGAAAAAATCCGCGGCCTGGCGGTCGCGGATTGTTCTGCTCGACGGCGTGGGCGGAGGCTGCGGCCGACTCAGGCGAGCGCGTTTTCCAATGCCGTTGCGAACGCATCGAGGTCGGCTGCGCTCTTGGTTTCGGTGGTGCAGGCCAGCAGCACGTTGTCCATGCCGGAATAGTCGCGGCCCAGGGACACGCCGGCGAGGATGCGGTCACCCGCCAGCCGCTCGATCACCGACTGCGCCGCCTTGGGCAACTCGAATGCGGCCTCGTGGAAATGCAGTTGGTCCGGATAGCGGGCACGGACCCCGGGGATCTTCTCCAGGCGCGAGCGCAGTGCCGCCAGGTTTGCCGCCGACGCGGCGGCTCCCGGTTATTTTATTTATGTAGGCTCCTAAATTTTTATCCGGTGCAAAAATAATAGGTTGATCTTTTGGAAAAATTTCTACAATTGCTTTTGCATTACTACTGGTGCAGATCACATCACTCAATGCTTTTATACCTGCGCTGCAGTTGATATAACTCACAACTTTATGGTCAGGATATTTTTCTTTAAATTTTTTAAACAAAGGAGGAGGGCAACCTTCACTGAGAGAACATCCGGCTTTTAAATCCGGTATCACAACTTTTTTTGATGGGTTTAAAATTTTTGCAGTCTCCGCCATAAAGTGTACACCTGCAAAAACAATCATATCCGCTTTTGTTTTTTCTGCTTGTTGTGCCAACCCCAAACTATCGCCGATATAATCCGCCACATCCTGAATATCCGGCTCCTGGTAGTAGTGCGCCAGCACAATTGCATTTTTTTCTTTTTTTAAACGTTCTATTTCTCCAAACAAATCCAGTGTGGGATCAATTTCCACATCGAAAAAACCTTTTCTTTCAATATTTTTTTCCGCCGCTACCAGTTCTGCTTTTTCCATTTTTTTGTTTTCTAAAATTTCAGTCAGCAATATTCCAACATCAAAACAAATTTTTCAAAATTGTTTTTTCTTCAATTCTAATAATGAATAATATATATTTATAAAAAAAAGTATATTATTATTACAGCTGTGGATTAGTGGATAACTGAGTAAAATTAATTTATAATTTCAATAAGTCACATCTATCCACATTCACGTCCTATTAATACACACCATGAAACTAAGCGCCACTCTATGAATTACTCATTTATACACAGCCATGTGAAATAGTGGGATAATTACGGTTACTAACTCAATACTTTTAAAATTATGTGCATTAAGAAAGAACAAATTGTATTAAACAAGTCTCATCGGGGTTTTATATAAAACACATAAACATATAATCAAAGAATCCTTTTTCATATTCACGTTTCACTCCGGCTTATCCACAGAAATTCGGGTTCATTAACATCGATATGTGGGGAAAAAAACGATGAATTGACGATTATACTAGCCGGAACCTCCTTTTGTTTTACCAGGTTAGCCTTTTTTATAATATTTCTATTCAAAAATTTAATAAGTCCGACAATTGATAATTTGAAATAGAAAAGTCTAAGCCACAAAACAAGGTATTATTTAATAAGAGCTCCAAATTCCAAATCACCCATAACTAATTCCCTAATTACTCACCCGTTTTCCCCAAAAGCCCTATTTTTGCCACCCCTCCGACATACCCTATTAATAAACGAGGTACGGGAGAATTTTTTTAAAAACTATATATAATTATATGTCTATTATTCAGACTATTCGCGACAAGTATGCAAGATGGGCGGTTATTGGTATTGCTCTGGCTATTATCGGATTTTTATTGATGGATGCTTCGGTTGGACGCAGCCGCATGTTTTCTGGAAATGGTAGTAATACAATTGGCTCTGTTAATGGAAAAAAAATAAAAGCAGATGTTATTAGTTCTAAACTTGCCGGAGCAGAAAAAAGTATTGAACAACAACAACAGGGCATATCCAGCGACGCAAAAAGAGGACAAGCACTTGATGGGTTATGGAACCAGGAAGTATCCAGAATAATTTTAGACGAAGAGTTAAATAAGCTTGGTATTGTTATTACAGAAAACGAAAGGGGTGATATGATTTCTGGAACTAATCCTTCACAGGTGGCACAGCAATATCTCGGTCAGCAGGGCCAGCCCTATAATCCCGCACAGGCATTACAAACAGTAAATCAAATTAAAAGAGGAAAAGACGCCATACAAAAAAATCAATTAGTAGAGTTGCTTAATTATATGGATCGTTCACGTCTGGAGGAAAAATATAATTCGCTGTTTTCAAATTCTAATAATGTACCCAAGTGGTTTATTGAAAGCCAGAATGCAGATAATAGCCGCATGGCAAAAATTAGTTTTATAAAAGTAAATTATACCGACTCTTTATTTGGAGCAGATACAATTAAAATTTCGGATGATGAAATTATGGCGGCTGTAAATAAAAATAAAAAACAATACAAACAAACAGAAAGCCGCAGCATCAGCTATGTTTCTTTTTCAGCAGCACCCAGTTCAGCCGACTCTGCAGAAGTAAAAAATAATATGCTTTTGCTTTCAAAAGATTTTTTAGAAGCAAAAGATGCAGAACAATTTTTAGCCAGGGAAGGATCTGATTTTGCATACTCCGGAAGTTTTACATTGGCAAAAGATATGAAGCAAGGGATGAAGGATTCGATTTTAAAAACACCAGTTGGATCAATATACGGACCTTATCTAGACGCATCTCATTATGTAACCGCAAAGATGATAGACACAAAGCAGGTTGCAGATTCTGTAAATGTGCGTCACATATTAATAGGAACAGCACAACAGGATCCACAAACGGGTCAATTTACTCCCACGATGGACACCGCAGTAGCACATAAACAAATTGACAGTATTGCTAATGCAATAAAGGGTGGAGCAAATTTCGACACACTCTGCTCAAAATTTTCTTCTGATGGAAATAAAGATCAAGGAGGAATTTATAAAGGAGTTGCCTGGGGAAGAATGGTTCCGTCGTTTAATGAATATATTTTTATGAATGCAGCCGGATCAAAAGGAGTTGTTTATACTGATTTTGGTTTTCATTATATAGAAATATTGCAGAGTTTTGGTGCAGGGGCTAACCGGGCAGTAAAAGTAGCGTACCTCGCAAAAGCAATTGAAACAAGCAATACCACAGAAACAGACGCTTCCAACAGGGCAAATACATTTGCCGGCAAAAGCCCGGATCTTAAATCGTTTGAAGAAAATTATGAAAAAGAATTGAAGCCCTTGAATATTATAAAAGGCATTGCTCCGAATATACCACCTACCGGTTTTGCAATTGGCCCAATCGGTGAATCAAGAAGCCTGGTGAAAAAAATATATGAAGCAAAAAAAGGTAAAGTAATACAACCGGAAAAAGTTGGTGAAAACTATGTAGTAGCAGTAGTAACAGAAATATTAGAAGAAGGAACGCAAAGTGCAGCAGCGGCAAGACCATCATTAGAGGCTTCGCTACGCAATAAAAAGAAAGTAGAAATTTTAAAAAAGAAACTTGGAAGCATAACAACGCCTGAGGCGGCAGCAACTGCACTCAATAAAGTGGTAGAAAGTGCAGACAGCATTAGCCAAAACAACAGTTCAAAAATTTCTTATGATCAAAAAGTATTAGGTGCAAGCTTTAATCCGGCGAACAAAGGAAAAACGGTTCCGGAATTAATAGCCGGCACAAGCGGAATATATATTTTATATGTTCAAAGCACGGGCACTGTGCCTGTGGCAGACGCCAACGTGGCCGAAAAAAGAAAACAATTAATAGAAGCAGCAAAAAATGCAAGCCAGTACAGACAACCCATACAGGCTCTGCGTGAAGCAGCGACCGTAAAAGATAAAAGATCGGAAGCGTTTTAAAAAAATCATTCCTGGTAAAATAGTTAGCCGTCCCGATGCATCGGGACGGTTTTTTATTACCGCATTTCGAAAAAAACAGGAAACAGAAAAAAAGTAAATTTGTAAACTAGTATGAGCGATGCAATAATAAATAAAGTAGCAGATAGCGGACTTGTCTCTTTAGATCTTGAAAACTATTACCCGAAAGGTGAAGTGGTTGTATTTGATATGAAGGACCATCTTTTTATGGGATTGATACTAAAGGAAAAAGATTTTCGTGAAGCATTAAAAAATCTTGACTGGGAAATTTATAAAAATAAATATGTAGCTGTTACCTGCACCGCCGATGCTGTTATTCCGGTTTGGGCTTATATGCTGGTTGCTTCCAACCTTTCTTCTGTTGCAAAAGATTTTTTAATGGGGGATGAAAAGGAATTACACCGCACCCTGTTTTTAAAAAATCTTTCTGCTATCAATACTCAGGAATTTGCCGATAAAAGAATTGTAATAAAAGGTTGTGGCGAAACGCCAATTGGTGAGTTTGCCTATACTGAAATAACAAAACTACTCCGCCCGGTTGCTAAGAGCATTATGTATGGCGAGCCCTGTAGCACCGTTCCGGTTTATAAAAAGAAATAAACCGGTTACTTAAAAAGATCTTTTGCAAAATCATTCAGAAAAGCCGAGTAGGTTTCAAAGTCTTTGTTGAAAGCAACGACCCATAATTTTTTAATCAGGATTGCTATACCAATAAAACTAAGCATGTGAAAGGGTTTGACATAAACTTTAATTGCAACGATTAAACGCACCACAAATAAAAAAGCGGCGATTAAAAACACAATAATCCAGGGCGACTTTAAGAGTTGGCTCACCCCGGTTCGCACCACCAGGTTTGTTGTACTGTACTTTGCAGCCGGAAAAAAATATTCATATAAAAAGAAAGTTCCTTTCCAGACAAGAATAAATGCGGCGATAACAAAAAGAAGATTGCCCGCTATATATAGAATCGTATTCACGGTTTCGTTTTTTGGCGAAGCCTCTTCTTTTTCAAACAATTCAAAAATTTTTTCAAATTGGTTTCCTATAAATTCAATCATGACTGAAAGTTTTTATGAAAAAAAGTATAACAAGAAGAAAAGGATTTTAAAAACAAAAGGGATTAAAACCAGCCCCGTTTTCTAAAAATCAAAAGCATAATAACCGGAATCATCAACATGACACCCACTACCGTATAAAACCCCCACGGTTGACTAAAAAATGGAACATTTGTATGAAAGTTCATTCCGAAAATACCGCCAATAACAGTGGCCGGCGCCATTAAACAGGTAACAATTGCCATTACCTTCATCACTTCATTCATCTTCAGGTTTACATTATTTATATAAAGATCCTGTAAGCTTACCATTACATCACGATAGTTTTCGCTCAGATCGTGTGCCTGGTTAATATGATCATAAACGTCTTTAAAATATTTTGTGGTACGGTCGTCCAGCAATTCGCTTTCGCTGCGGATAATGCTGCTGATAAGATCACGAACTGGCGTAATATTTCTTTTCAAAACAATTAATTCTTTGCGAAGCTGATTTACTCTTGCCAGGCTACGGGTGGTGCTGCGGCGAATTATTTCTTCTTCTATCACTTCAATCTGATCGCCCAGCTTTTCCATCACGACAAAATAATTGTCAACGATTAAATCGAGCATTACATATAAAAGATAGTCTGCTGTCCGCTGGCGAATCTGACTTTTTACCATTTTCATTTTATTGCGAAGCGGATTAAATACATCACGGTTTGCATCTTCCTGAAAACTGATTACAAAATCTTTTCCAAGTACAATACTGATTTGCTCTGTCTCCACCGACCTTTCGTCATCATTATAATAAAGCATATTCAGCAAACAAAACATTACACCTTCCACTTCGTCCATTTTTGGCCGCTGGTTCATACTCAGAATGTCTTCAATCAGCAATGGGTGCACTTCGTAGTGTTCGCAAACAGCATCCACATCCGATTTACGAATCCCGTCTATATTTATCCAGCTGATCCGGTTGCTATGCTTAAATGCAAAACACTCTTTTACAGTATCGCCTTCATGCTCGCTGATATCGTCGGCATTATAATCATATACAAAAACCTTGATGTCTCTTGCTTCTTCCCGGATGGGTGTTAATGTTGGATTGACACTTAATATTTCTTTTGTTCGCCGGGTGGTAAACAAATTGGGCAGGTAGAGATACTTTAAATATTTTTCGGGACGAAGTTTTACATTCATACGAATGGGAAGGTATGAAAAAGGAAATAGTTTTTATTATCTGTATCAATAAAAAATAAAAAAACTAAAACTTTCCAAACAGGGTTTCCAGTTTTTTATACCGGAACTCAAATATGCCCTTTACTTTTTTATCGACAAATAATTTACCGGCTATCCAGCCAAAAAAACTTTTACCAATATCATAATAAAGTTTATCGGTCATTAAAACACCGCCATCCACTTTTGTAAAATGATGTTCGTGATGCCAGGTTTTGTACGGGCCCATCCGTTGCTCGTCAACAAAATACTGATGATGATTAACTACAGTAATTTCTGTTGCCCATTTAAATTTTAAATTGAGCAAGGGGCTTATTTCATACAAGATCATCATACCGGGATACATTTTTTCAGGCAGCTCTGTCAGCATTTTAAAATTTACATCCGGCGGCGTAATCTGGTTAAGATTTTTTGGAGAAGAAAAAAAATCCCAGGCCTCACTCATTGTTATTGGAAGCGTTTGTTCAAAACATAAATATTTCATCGTATTTCATTTAATGATTTTTTATAAACATCCAGAGCCCTGTTTCTTGCAAAACGATGCTCAACTATTTCAGGTAAGTAGCCGGGTCGGTAATCCGGGATCCATTTTTTTATATAAATATAATCAGGGTCAAACCTTTTTGTTTGTTCGGCCGGATTAAAAATTCTGAAATAAGGTGCAGCATCGCAACCACAGCCGGCTGCCCATTGCCAGTTACCATTGTTAGACGAAAGCTCATAGTCGCTTAGTTTTTCTGCAAAATAAGCTTCGCCCATCCGCCAGTCAATTAATAAATGTTTTGTAAGAAAGCTGGCAACAACCATTCTTACCCGGTTATGCATAAACCCCGTTTCATTCAACTCTCTCATGCCGGCATCTACAATTGCATATCCGGTTTCACCCCTGCACCAGGATTCAAATTCTTTTTCATCGTTTCGCCAGCTTATCGCATCATATTTTTTTTTAAAACATCCCGAAACCACATTTGGAAAATGAAAAAGAATCATCATAAAAAATTCTCGCCAGATCAATTCGTTCAGCCAGGCTTCGTTTAATTCACGAGCGGCTTTTACAAGTCCTCTTATGCTTACTGTACCAAACCGGAGATGAACACTTAGTCTGCTGGTGCCATTAACCGAAGGAATATTTCTTGTAGTATGATAATTTAATATGACAGAACTGTCTATAGCTGCTGGAGAAATAAGAGCGGAGGATTTTTTAAAACCAATTTCAGCAAGTGTAGGAAAATGCGACGGGCTTGTTTTCAAAAAAGCAGCCATGTTTTTTTCAGAGGGAAAACAGTTTGTGGTTTGTGAAGCAAATTTTTGTTTCCAGATTTTTGAATAAGGGGTGAAGATGGTATAGGGTTCACCATTGGGTTTTACCACTTCGTCTTTTTCAAATAGTACCTGATCTTTATATGAAGAAAAAGCAACGCCTGAATTTTTTAAGAATGTAGCTATCTCCATGTCCCGTTTCAAGGCGTAGGGCTCATAATCTTGATTGGAAAAAACTTCCTGTACCTCAAACTCAGTTATCAGTTTTTTAAAAGCATTCAACGGTGTATCATGAATGACAGATAAAGAGGAATTGTTTTTTTCCAGCTCTTGCTGTATGCGAACAAGGGAGTCGTAAATAAAAGAAACCCTCCGGTCGTCCTTGGTTGACAAATTGTCCAGAATATTTTTATCAAAAATAAAAACGGGCAGTACAGGAATGCCGCTATTTAAAGCTTTAAATAAGCCATGATTATCGCTCAGCCTCAAATCTCTGCGGAACCAAAAAATATTTACCTGCATCTGGATTGTATTAAACAATTAAACTTACAAATAAAACAAGATGCAGGAGGATTTGTTCGGTAAACTATGAGGAATTACAAAAAAGAATTCAGAAAATCATGCGTTATGTATCCACTCCCTGAACTGCGATGAATTTTCCTGGCTGATAACAATATCATGATTCAGCTCCGGCACATTCAAATCAACTAATAGCTTAACACGGTCAAACGATTTAAACCCCCGGATAAAATCAATATTAATGATGTACTGCCTGTTGGCACGGAAAAACCGGCTGTTGTCTAATAACTCTTCAAGCTCACTAAGATTTTTTTCAGCAATATACTTTTTCCCATTGTTGTCAACCACATAAACCAGTTTGTTTTCGGTATAAAACAAAATAATATCATCAAGCCGTAGCGAAATATACTCCACACCCCGCCTTACCACCAACCTGTTTTTTTTATGACTTTCAAAATGCGTTACAAATTTTTGAATTGATTCCTGTTGGCTGGAAAAATGTTTTTCAAACATCCGGTATTTAAACAATGCTTTTTCCAAATCTTTTTTATCTACCGGTTTTAATAAATAGTCAATGCCATTGCAGGCAAAAGCATTCATCATAAACTCATCATACGCTGTGGTAAAGATGACGGGAGTTTTTACCTCAGTTGCTTTAAAAATTTCAAATGAAAGACCGTCGGGCAACTGAACATCACTAAAAATAATATCAATATCCGGCGACGATGCCAAATATTCAATACTGGCAGATACAGAACCCAACACGGCTTCTATCTGAACATCGTCTGCTATTTCAGATAGCGTATGAACGAGTGCATTCATAGCTAATTTTTCGTCTTCAATAATAATTGTTTTTGTCATGGTTAAGGAGTTTTATGTTTTTTATAATTGGCAATTTCACGGTAAAATATCCATCTCCGTTGTGAACAGAAATATCTTTCCGGCAGGTTAATTTAAACCGGGAGCTAAGATTTTTTAAGCCAATATTGGTTGAATTAACGGAGTGTGGTTTTGGCTGTATATTATTTGTTACACAAAGGAATTGCCCATTCATACTTATTTTTATTTGCAATGGACTGGCTGCCGAAAACAAATTATGTTTAATAGCGTTTTCTATTAATACCTGAATAGCACAGGGCGGAATTTTTAACAACGCTGTTTCCTCATTCAGGTCTTTATTTAATTGCAGGTTATTTTCATATCGTATTTGCAATAGAAAAAAATAACTGTCAACAAACTCCAGCTCATCTTTCAATGAAATAAGATCCTGGTTTTTATTTTTTAAAAAATATTTAAAAACCTGTGCCAGGTTATTATTAAATAAATGTGCCTGCATTGGATTGCTAAGAATAAGAGAACTCATTGCATTGAGTGAATTAAAAATAAAATGAGGGTCCATTTCATTGGTAAGTGCAAGCAGTTCGGCTTGCGTAAGCTCCCGGTCCATTTCATCTACCAGCCGGGAATCAAGCTCCCGTTCCTTTGAAAGAAAAAGAATTTCATATAACATCGTAAAGAAAAGAACTGCGACAACACAGAAGGCGATGAATTTGTAAAAATTATTCAAATGAAAAACATCTTTTGAAAACCTAAACCAGGCATACGACGAGATACTGCCGATACATACACCATAAAGTGCATTCGTTGCCGAAACGGTTGAGAGCTTTAAAAACGGACCCGATGTGGAACTATACTTTGGTCTTAGTTTGGCGTGCAGCCCATAACTACCCATCCAGATTACAAAAGAAGTAAGAATAAAAAAAAGATTGGCACCAATCAATTCAGGAACAGAATAAAGGCTATAGGTTATGATGCCCGATATAAAAGGAATAGCCACTCCGAGAAGTGGAATAAAAAAAATTCGCAAATAGACATCTTTGATCATAGCAGTTGGGGCTAAGATGAACAAGTAGGTTGACTCGTTTTATTTTTCTCATGTATGTGTCTGATAATAACAGGACAACAAACTATTTATAAACGCTGTTAAGCAATAGTCAATAATCCTCTTTCGGGCTATATCCTGTACAAGCGGTAAACACTTATCATATGTGTGTAAGAAAAACAACAACTGTTTGAAATCAAAACACACCCTTGTTGTTGATTATTATGGAACGAACAATTTTGCTGAATGTTTTTTCAGTTAATAAAATTTAACGAACTGGATTTTATATTAAATAATAAAATCACATAGGGCTTCAACGAAAGCCGCTCAATACAAAACATTTTCATGCTTTAGGAAATAAAAATCACGGTTCAGGTTTTAAAAGACTTTTTACTGAAGCATTTCTGAATCGGGAGTGTCTCTATTCAACAGAATCAATACGATTAATTCAGAAAAAAAGAAACAATATGAAAAAAATTTTGCTACTGCTTACAATGGTTATAGCCGGGCATTCATTTGCCGAAGCACAAAAAAATATTTCCGGAAAAGTAACCGATCAAAAAGACGGGGCCCCGGTATCCGGTGTTACCGTATCAGTAAAAGGAAACAATATTGCAACACAAACAAATGCTCAGGGAGACTACTCGCTAACCGGAGTACCCAACAACGCTACGATTGTGTTTTCCATCATCAGTTACAAACTGAAAGAATCAAAACTTTCTTCAGGCAGCGTTTTAAATATTGCAATTGAAGAAGAATCAAAACAACTTTCTGAAATTGTAATAACAGCAAACTCGATTAAACGGGAAGCAAAAAGTTTGGGTTACGCTACTACCACTATCAACAACGCAGAGTTGATAAAAGGAAAAGTCAGAAGTGTATTAAATTCTCTTCAGGGAAAAGTGGCCGGGGTACAAATTTCCGGAAGTAGCGGCGGCGTAGGAAGTTCTACACGGATTGTTTTCAGGGGCGGCACATCTATTACCGGAAGTAACCAGGCTTTGATTGTTGTTGATGGTATTCCAATTGATAATTCTCAAACGGATGCCGGAGATAATTTAAACAACCAGGTAGATGCGGGAAACAGGGGTAATGATATAAACCCGGAAGACGTGGAATCGGTTACATTATTAAAAGGGCCTGCAGCCGCAGCACTCTATGGTACCCGTGCAGCAAATGGTGCATTAATAATTACGACGAAGAGTGGAAAAAGCCTGAAAGGGAAAAAATCAGAAATAATTCTAAGTAGTTCATATAATCTTGAATCAATTTTAAGATTACCAGAATATCAAAATGAATATGGGCAAGGCGGACAAGGTGCACCGGATAGCAGGGAAAATTTTAGCTGGGGTCCAAAATTTGATGGCGTAACAAGACCCTGGGGCCAGCGTATTCTTGATTCACAAAGAGTGAAGCCGTATGTAGGATTAAGAAATAATGTAAAAGAGTTTTTTGACATTGGAAGAGCTGTTACGAATAATGTATCCTTTGCACAGAACAATGATAAAAACAGCTTCTTTCTTTCGCTGAACAATGTGGATCAAAAAGGAATAATGCCGGGAACAAGATATAACCGCTCTTCAGTAAAACTTTCAGGCACATCCGACATCACCGATAAAATATACAGCGGAGCATCCATCACTTATTTCCGTGCTAAAGGAGACTTATCTGTACAAGGACAGGGAGATTCTCCATACGATCAGATTT
>JANOFP010000388.1:0-9335 GCA_031413675.1 Bacteroidota bacterium | reverse complement strand
GTATCTCTGGCAATTGTTGCTGTAATAAACTGTGGTAAGGATTGGGCAAATCCTTGAAAAGCCATCCATAAAAAAAATAATTGAAGCCAATGTGTTTTACTTTTTATGGATGGCTTTTCAAGGATTTGCCCAATCCTTACCACAGTTTATTACAGCAACAATTGCCAGAGATACAGATACGGGCCAGGCATTTACCTATTTAGGTATACGAGATACGATGGGATTAATAATAGCTGTTGTTGGTATTATCCTTATGCTTTGGATAGGATCAGGGTTTAGTAAATTTTTATTACAACTTGCACCGGCAAATAATTATTTAACTACAGCATCATCAAGGTTCGGCTATCTTTTCAGCATTGCTGTACTTGCATCACTGGTTGGGATTGGATTGATAATTCCCTTCAGGATTATGCCATGGGACCGGGCTATTGCACCAATTATGGTAACGCTGATATCAATTCCGATGGTGTTTGCAAATGCCTGGAAAATAAAATCACAAACACCAATCAACAGTGATATCAACAAAAAAATATTTGCATTGCCCCTTATCTTTCTGATTATTCTCTTGTTGATCTTTCAATTGATATTGGCAAAAGGAGTAGAGATGTAAATCTTGCCGTTTATCAAAATGGGTTTGTTACATTGCAGGCTTCAATTATTTTTAGGCTGATGAGTGTAACCATTTTTTTTAAAAAGTATTGGGAACAGATCGGAGTTAGCTTATTTGCTACAGGAATTGTATCAGCATTATTATTTGCTGCAGCAAGAGCTATTGGAACCATCGGCCCTACTGCTTACCGTTTTATTTTGCCGGCAGGTTTTATACTCATGGCATTAATGCCTTTTATTTTTTTGAATAAAGAAGGCAGAAGAAAAATTGGTTTTCAAAAATCTGCAACTTTAAAATATTATTTGATTGCCATTGCTGCGGGTGCCGGACTTGCAGTGATTTGTTATGTGCTGGGTTTGTTCCTGTATGGTTCATCAGCCGATAACTGGTTTGTGAGTATAAAAAACTCATACTTCAATACATTTGATACAAATGGCAAACCACTGATTCAACTTTTTATCATTTTTACAATCCCTGCTTTATTATTTAGTCCAATAGGCGAGGAAATTCTTTTCCGGGGTTTTTTGCAGGAAGCATTAGCAACAAAAATGCCGGATAACAAAGCCATGATTGTTGATTCTTTGTTTTTTGCTCTGATTCATTTGTTTCATCATGGGTTTGTAAAAGATGCGGCAGGCAGCATCCATTTTTATCCGCTGTCGGGTTTTGTCTGGGTGCTTTTAATGTTTGCAACCGCAATGGTATTTGCCTGGTTGAAGAAAAAAAGCTTATCCCTTTATCCGGCTATTCTTGCTCATGCAGTTTTTAATCTTGTTATGAACAGCACAATTTTTTATGGCATGTAAAAAAAAGTTTTAAAAAATGAAAATTGTATTTGCTTTATTTGTTATTGTATTGCTTGCTGCCTGCTCTGAAAAATCGGATCTTGAAAAATCAAGAAAGGAAATCACAGATCTATTGCAACAGGAACGCAAAGCTCATTTTGAAAAAAATGTTGATTTATTTGTTTCTGAATTTGCTGACAGTATGATTTCAGTAAATAAAGGAAAAGTTACAAAGCTTTCAGTGGAGCAAAATAAAAAACGTATTGAGCCTTATTTCAGCAGTGTTGAATTTATTAAATGGGATGATGTGGCCGAACCGGTGATACATTTTTCTGATGATGGAACACTTGCTTACGCAATTATACAAAAACAGGTAATTCTTTCCTATCCCGACAACTCAGGTAAAAAATTCATTGATACCACGAATTATGCATGGGCTTCTATTTACCGTAAACAAAAAGGGGAGTGGAAAGTGGAATGCAATATTTCTACTGACAATTAAAAGAAATAAAGACTCCGTCAATAGACAGGAGTCTTTATTTAATTATTAATCTTGTATCTCTTTTTTAGTACTAGTCAACTTAAGAAGAAAAATAAAAAAATTATTTTGAACTTAATTTAGGTTTGTAAACCAACAACTCTGACCAACGCTTTTCCACAGCATCTGCATAATCTTTCAGATATGCATCCCATGAACCGGCACCATTTGCTTCATTAAATCTTTCGGGTATTGGTTTACGGTAACCATCTGCCAGTTCTTTCAGCCCTGCCTTCAAACGGGTCACAGTTATAAGCCCCGGATCACCTGAAGCAGTTACAGAGTAAACAGCTACGGATTCTTTACCAGCTTCCCAAACTTTTTTCAATTTTGCTACTAGCGCATTTACAGCACCCAGTTTGCCTGGTTTAGCCATCATATGGTTGATAATAATCTTATCAGCATAATCAGTCATCTCGACTGTACTTAAATCGGCATTGAATGTAAAATAATCGCTGGCATAACGGGAAATTGTAAGTGGAACTACATTTTTATTCCAGTCAGTCATATGTTCTACGCCAAGATCGCCTCTGCCATCGATAGTAGCCCAATCGCTTGGTCCTTCTGTTATCATATAACCCCCGGCATCCGGGCCCGATTCAATAGACCATACCCGCCAATGCCAATCGCCTTTATGGTATTTTTGTGAATGGGCGCCTAAAGCTTTTTCAAATTCCTGAACTTTGTCTGGTTTGATGAAGTGTCGGCTTGAATTCAATACATTTTTGTTTTGGCCTATACCTAATAATGGAATAAGCATGCAGAGAAGAAATATTTTTTTCATGTTTTGGTGATTGTAGCCATCTTATTAAGAAGGCTGGTTAAAAAAATAAATGGTAAAGTTGTAATAGGGGTGGAAGAATGCAAAAGGTAGGAATTTAGTATATTTCAACAAAAAATATTTTTTAGATTGTGCCATGAATATTTTAATACGAACAGGTACAAAAGATGATGCCAGTTTGATAGCCGATATCAGCCGAAAAACTTTTTCTGAAACGTTTGGGTATTTAAATACGAAAGAGAATATGGATAAATTTCTCAATGAGCAGTTTACCTACGAGTCTTTAATAAATGAAGTTACTGAACCGGGTAATTCATATCTGTTGGCCTTTGATAATAAAATTCCCGTTGGATATGTACGATTACATGAAGGAACAAAGCATATTGAATTTGGCAAAAGCGATTCGTTGGAAATTGCAAGAATCTATGTAGTTAATTCGGCGATTGGTACCGGAGTAGGCGCTGCACTGATGCATAAATGTATTTTTATTGCCAAAGAACTTAAAAAAGAAATTATCTGGCTGGGTGTATGGGAAAAAAATATCCGGGCCATTTCATTTTATACTAAATGGGGATTTGAGAAATTTGGGGAACATCCTTTTTTACTTGGCGATGATATGCAAAATGACTGGTTAATGAAAAAGCAGCTGCTGTAACGCAACTGCTTTTCTTTTTGCTGATAGATGTCCCGAACGGATTAATATACTTGCAAGGTTCCTTTACCTATTATATATCCTTCATTATTTGTTAGTTTATAAAATACTAATCCTTTTGAATTCAGAATAGGAGTTGTTATTACGTTTCTTCCTCCGCTTATTGATGAGCCAAGATGGTTTCCAGCCAATGAATAAAAATCTGCTTTTATAGCATCCCCATTTGCATTAATAATATTCAACTCAGTTCCTTTTATCCACGGGTTGGGATAGAGAATACTTGTTTTGCCACTGCTGAAATGCACAGAAACAATTTTTGAATAAGTTGTTCTTCCACTATTTTCAATCATGCTGAGTCTATAATAATTTATTCCCCGGTTTGGATTTAAATCTGTAGAAACGTAGTTAGTACTGTTGAATTGATTTCTTCCCGCGACTGTCACAAATGAAGAAAAATTCCTGCCATCTGTAGACTTTTCTACTTCATAGCGATTCATGTTCGATTCATCATTTGCCAGCCAGTTCAATTCTACTACATTATTTTTTCTTGTTGCTGAAAAATTGGAAAGCTTTACTGGTAGTATTACAAAATCATAATAGACTATTATTCGAATATGATCCACTCTTCCCGCATTTGTACCGCTTACCGATCTGCGTGCAGAAATTGCAACACCAAAATTTGCGGCATTAATATCTGCATCTGTCCATGTTTCTCCCCACAAATCACCAGAGCTTCCAAAAGTTTGATACGAATCTGCATTTGGATAACCGGCACCAGATGATCTTTCAGTAGTACTTATTATCCCATTCTTTACAATTCGTATTTGATAATCTGCAGTGCGGGTATTGACATCTGATCTCTCCACTTGTACTTCTATACCGTTTATAGTTACAAGCCCGGGAATTGAAAAGCCAAAGCCAGTGGCCTGAAGATAGTCGGTATAGCTGGGTGAAGATCCGTTTAATGAGCCATAGCTTGCATAAACGTTATCACTGACAGCCACGTTACCTGTATTGATCCAACTTTTATTTGATCCGGCTATGGCAATATTTGCAAAAGTAGAACCGCTATTAGGTCCTGCTATTTGGCTGATACTGCAAAAGGATAAAAATGAAAACAGGAAAATGAGTAAAGTTTTGATCATTGCTTTGGTTTTTAGTAAAAAATCAGATTCGTCAGATGTAAAGTTTGAAAAGAATCACTTGCTGTAAGTTAAAAACTTATCCACTATTCACATTTTATAGGCTGAATTGAAAGGAAATAGAATCATTTTATTATGAAAGTATAATTCGTATTGATTCGTTTTTATAAAACGCTTCAAACCCATTTACTCAACTGTAAAATTCCCTTTAGGTTTTATCCTTCATCTCATATATTTTTGCCTCTCTAAAAAAAAATAAGGAATATGGCAAGATCAATAGCACTTCGGGAAGCACTTCGTGAGGCAATGGTAGAGGAGATGAGACGTGATGACCGTGTTTTTTTAATGGGCGAAGAAGTAGCTGAATATAATGGTGCTTATAAAGTGAGCCAGGGAATGCTAGCCGAGTTTGGCCCCAAGCGGGTTATTGATACACCAATTTCTGAATTAGGTTTTACGGCCGTTGCTGTAGGAGCAGCTCAAAAAGGGTTACGCCCCGTTGTAGAATTTATGACCTGGAACTTTGCTGTTCTGGCTCTGGATCAAATACTCAACACTGCTTCTAAAATGTTGGCGATGAGTGGTGGACAAATATCTTGTCCTATTGTTTTTCGTGGACCAGGCGGATCCGCTGGTCAATTAGGTGCTCAACATTCAACAGCTTTCGAAAGTTATTATGCTAACATTCCGGGTATAAAAGTGGTATCACCCAGTAATGGTTACGATGCCAAAGGATTATTGAAACAAGCTATTCGTTATGAAGAAGACCCGGTAATTTTTATGGAGAGTGAATCTGGCTACGGAGACAAAAGTGATTTACCAGACGAAGAATATTATATACCACTTGGTAAAGCAGATATAAAAAGACCGGGACGAGATGTAACGATTGTATCGTATAATAAAATGATGAAGGTTGCATTGGGTGCGGCAAGTGAATTGGAAAAAGAAGGTATTAGTGCTGAAGTGATTGATCTGAGAACCATTCGGCCTTTAGACTGGATGACGATTTTGGAAAGTGTAAAGAAAACAAATCGTTTAGTAATTGTAGAAGAACAATGGCCTTTCGCATCAATCTCTTCCGAAATTACCTATCAAATTCAAAAAGAAGGGTTCGATTATCTGGATGCACCTATCCGCCGCATTACAGCTGCAGATGCGCCTTTGCATTATGCACCCAATCTTGTAGCACTCGCATTGCCAGATGTTTCAAGAACGGTGAAGCTGGTAAAAGATGTGATGTATATGGTGAAGTAGAGAATAGTGAATAGTCAATTTCTTTTTTTGTAAGACTAGTAATTCAACCGATCATCTTTTGTTTAGAGACTCCTTATTATGAAAGATTCTCTATACAAATTCTATTCAGCTTCCTACATCGGTCATCTTCCTTATTTTTACAATCCTAAATATTTTACATGCCTGATATACTAATTATCGAAGATGAAAAAGCAATTCGCAAAACGCTTTCTGAAATTTTATCTTTTGAAGGATATAAAATAGATGAAGCTGGTGATGGTGAAGAAGGCTTGAAAAAATTTAAGGAAAAGAATTATGATATCGTACTCTGCGATATTAAGATGCCAAGGATGGATGGCATAGAATTTCTCCAAAAAGCAACTGAAGCCAATTCTGATATTCCGATCATTATGATTTCTGGTCATGGCAATATTGAAACAGCAGTTGAAGCGGTAAAAAAAGGGGCATTTGATTTTATTGCCAAACCACCCGATCTGAATCGTTTATTAATTACAATCCGGAATGCACTCGATCGAACAACACTTGTAACAGAAACAAAAACATTAAAAAGACGAATAGGTAAAGTGCAAGAAATGATTGGCGATTCTTTACCTATAAAAAAAATAAAAGAAACCATTGAAAAAGTTGCACCAACGGAAGCAAGAGTTTTAATAACGGGAGATAATGGTTCAGGAAAAGAACTGGTTGCAAGATGGATTCATGAAAAAAGTAATCGCAATACTTTTCAATTAGTTGAAGTAAACTGTGCAGCTATTCCGGGTGAGTTAATCGAAAGTGAATTATTCGGACATGAGAAAGGATCATTTACCTCAGCTATTAAACAACGGATCGGAAAATTTGAACAGGCAAATGGTGGCACTTTGTTCTTAGATGAGATAGGAGATATGAGCCTGAGTGCCCAGGCAAAAGTGCTTCGGGCATTACAGGAGGGGAAAATTACAAGAGTGGGTGCAGATAAAGATATAAATGTAGATGTACGGGTGATTGCTGCTACCAACAAAGATTTGTTGAAAGAAGTAGAAGCAAAAACATTCCGACTCGATCTTTATCACCGGTTAAGTGTAATCTTAATTCATGTACCATCACTAAATGAGCGGCGGGATGATATTCCATTATTAGTAAATAGTTTTTTGGAAATTATTTGTAAAGATTATGGAATGGCAATAAAAATGATAGAACCATCTGCAGTTGATGCATTACAACAATATGATTGGACAGGTAATATCCGGGAATTAAGAAACGTGGTGGAGCGATTAGTCATCCTTTCAGGTAAAAGCATCACGTTGGAGGATGTAAAAAATTATGTCTTACCAAAATAAGTTTACGAATTCATTTTGCAATTCATCGGCGTGGGTAAACCGTTTACAACTTTTATCAAATTCTTTTACTAACAGGATTTTTTCCCTGCGTTTATTATAATACTTTTGCTCTCATTAAAAATTTATTATGCCGATACAGCACATATTTATTGTTTATCTTATCAGTATCTTAATTGTTTTTCTGCCATCGTTTGGGTTATCAAAACTTTTTACCAAAGCGGGTATTCCATCCTGGAAAGCATTCGTTCCATTTTATAATACATGGGAAATGCAAAAATTGACCGGTCGCCCAAAACATTGGGTGTTCTGGCAGTTTATTCCCGTTATTGGTTGGTTTATCAGCCCCGGCATTTTTATTGAGTTTGCAAAACTGTTTGCAAAATATTCTATACCTCATCATACAGGTGCAGCTTTATTAGCTCCACTTTATTTTCCCTATATCGCTAATCAGAAAGATACAAGATATGTAGGCGCAGAAGCAGTTAAGAAACACAAAAAATCTGCTGCAAGAGAATGGTTTGATGCAGCAATATTTGCTGTAGTTGCTGCAACGTTGATCCGCACTTTTGTTTTTGAAGCATATGTAATTCCAACCAGCTCGATGGAAAAAACATTATTGGTGCAGGATTTTTTATTTGTAAGTAAAATAGCATACGGCCCCCGAATTCCCAACACACCTTTATCCGTTCCTTTTGTTCATAACTATCTGCCATTTGGCTCTTCTGGAAAATCGTATTCAGAAGCAATCAAAATTCCCTATACTAGATGGTTTGCATCACCGGTAAAAAGAAATGACTGTGTTGTTTTTAATTTTCCAGAGGGTGATACAGTTATTAATTTACCAGATTATCAATCCGCAAATCCTTATTATGATTTAATACGGAATTATGATGGAACATTTAATGAGAATACAAGACAAAATATTTTAACCAATCCGGATTATCCGATTGCCGTACACCCGGTTGATAAAACAGATAATTATATTAAGCGATGTGTTGGTATTGCAGGTGATTCATTAAAAATTATAAATGGCATTCTTTATATTAATAATGAACCCGCTTTTATTTCTCCTACGCAGGCTACTTATTATACTTTTAAATCAAAAAATTCAGTTATTGATGAAAGCGATTTAACCGGGGTTGGCATCGCTCTTAATTTGAAAGAAAAACAGATTCAATCCAACGATTTCTTTTCAGACAATACGAATTATCATGCAAATCTTTCCTTAACAGAATTGGAGTTATTGAAAAAAATACCCAACGTTGATACGGCTACCATACAACGTGATTATGAATTTGGAGGCAGAGTTATTTTTCCTTATGACACTAATTATTATAACTGGTCTATCGATAATTTCGGGCCTTTATGGATACCGAAAAAAGATGTAACAATAAACCTGACACCAGCGAATGTAGCATTATACAAAAGATGTATTGGTTTTTATGAGGGAAATACATTTGAACAAAAAGATGGAAAGTATTTCATTAATGGAAAAGAAGCTACTACTTATACTTTCAAACTGAATTATTATTGGATGATGGGGGATAACCGTCATAAATCGCAGGATAGCCGTTTCTGGGGGTTTGTTTCTGAAGATCGGATTGTAGGAAGAGCTTCTATGATCTGGATGAGTTGGGATGGTGGACCAAGATGGAAAAGACTTTTTAAGATTGTGAAATAATTTTTTAAAACCCCTCTTTATCGAGGGGTTTTAATTTATGACATGGTTGAATTTTATTTAACCTACAAACTTGTTGGAGTCTTGTCATGCTGAGCTATTTCTTTCTGACTAATCTGAAATAAAGGAATTTGAGCGAAGCATCTTTTGCAGTTTGAGATACTTCACTACGTTTTCCGCAGTTGTACTGCGCCTTAAATTCGCCGTTCAGTATGACAATACTCAGAGTAAAAGATGTCGTTTCATAAAATAAAGAACGCATGGTTTTGCCTTTGCAAATAATATTCGGTATTTTGTACAAGTAATGGAAAAACAAAAATCAGAATTTCATTTTCTCGTTTACGACAGCATTAAAGAATTAAACGCTGATGATGCTGCATTATTAGATGCTGCAAAAAAGGCTACCGAAAATTCATTTGCAGTCTTCTCCAATTTTAAAGTGGGTGCTGCAGCAAGAGTTGAAGGCGTTAAGGAAATTATGACCGGCAGCAATCAGGAAAATGCTTCATTCCCGGTTGGCATTTGTGCGGAAAGGTCTTTGCTTGCTGCTGTAGCAAGTAAGTATGGGAAAAAAAT
>JANOFP010000387.1:0-8781 GCA_031413675.1 Bacteroidota bacterium | reverse complement strand
TTTTTTTACTCTTAATTAAAACAACTGCGGAATCTTCAGCTTCATACTTTAAGGGGGCTTCTAAACTGTCTTTTGAAAACTTTAATGAAAAAGTATCGGTTCGTTCTTTAACTGTAGTATCAAAACTGGGTGATGAAACTATATCAGCATTTTTATTTTTTATAATAACAGGCGTATCATTTTTAATAATTCCGGTAGTATCAATTTTTTGTTTTGATTTATTTTCCAGGCCCTTTTTGATTTTTGGAGGTACTGTATCGATTGGTGATGTTAAAGAGGTGTAAAAAAATGGATCGCTTACAACATGCAACGAAGTTTTCCACGTTTGTGAATAAAATATCGAAGCAGTCAGTAAGCCAGTTATGAGATAAATTGAACTAAATTTGTAGAAATTCATACTGTATCTGACAAAAATAACTATTCTGAGCCTAAACGATTTGTGAAGATTGTATTATTTAGAAAAAATTCAAGCACTATGATGAAACGAACCATTGTCATTTTAATTTTATTTGCAGCCGTATCAGTTTTTACATCTTTCATACACAAACCATCATCATTATTACACTCTCGTAAAATTGGATTAAAAACAATTGTTATCGATCCGGGTCATGGCGGATTTGATAATGGTGCAAGAGGTCTTTTTTCAAGTGAAGATGCAGTAAGTCTTGAAGTGTCTTTAAAATTGGGTACAGCTATTCAAAAAGAATTTCCCGAAATAAAAATTGTTTTTACCCGTACTACAGATATTATGGCGGGAAATAAACCGACCAAAGATCTGGGATTAAGATACCGGGCAGATTTAGCAAATCAATCGGGTGGCGATTTATTTATAGCAATTCATTGCAACGCAGCAGGCAAAGCACCCGGTGGATGGAATGCAAAAAGAGTAAGCCATTATGTAAATAAAACTAAGAAAGTAAAAGTGAAAAAGAAATGGGTTACCCGATCTGTAAAAGTTCCGGTGTATGAAACATACTGGCAGGAAAATCTTGTAAAAGGAACTGAAACTTATATTTGGGCAGTTGGTAAAAATGATGAGAAGGTAAATTCAATGTCGAAAAACCCGGAAGAAGAAGAATATGGCGAACAGGATTCAACCATTACAATCGAATTGCCCAATCCGAAAGACCCTGTAGAAAAAGCCCGGATGCTTTTGTACACACATAATTATTTTAAGAAAAGTCTTCAGTTTGCCGATTTGATTGAAAAAGGATTTCAAGAACAAAACCGGGTAAACCGGGGCGGTGTAAAGCAACGTAATAATAAAGGTATTTGGGTACTTCAGGCAACCGGTATGCCGAGTGTATTAGTAGAAATGGGGTTTATTACAAACCGGGAAGAAGAAAGGTATATTAATAGTGAAGCTGGTCAAAACGAAATTGTTCAGAATATTATTTCTGCTTTGAAAATATATAAGGATAAGTTAGAAGGGAAAAATGTATCCGCAGAAAACGGGAATAAATAACTAATTTGGCAAATCAAAATCGGTTGCTCGTTCCGCAACAGCAATTATAAAACTGTTTTAATGAAAATTAGTAACGAAACCAAAGTTGGGGTACTCGCAATATTCGCTATTACTATATTTATTCTGGGTTTTAATTTTCTGAAAGGAAAAGATCTATTTAACCGCCAGCAAAAACTCTATGCCGAATTTAAAAACCTCGGCACTTTACAAAAATCAAATGAGGTAAGAATAAATGGATATCCCGTTGGTATTGTTTATGATTATAAAGAAAAAGATAAAAATCTTTCCGGAATCGTCGTTACAATCAATTTAAAACGGGATGTAAACATTCCTGTAAATTCGATTGCTACAATTGAATCTGAATTAATTGGTTCTACCTATATTAATATAACTTTTGGGAATGCTGCTGAGTATTTAAAAAATAATGATACGCTTAAGACCGATCTGTCTGCAAGTTTATTAAGCGATGTAAAGGCTCAATTAAATCCAACATTAAGTAAACTTCGGGATGCCATTGATTCTATTAAAACCGTGTTAGGAAATACCAATAAATTTTTAAACTCGCAGTTGAAAGGAAGTTTAATGAGTACCCTGCAAAATCTTGAAACATCTACGGGTAGTTTAAAAATAATGTTGAATACAGAAAAAGGGCCACTGGCAAGTTCACTTAACAATGTACAATCCATTACAGAAAATTTAAAACGCAATAACGATAGCATTACCCAAACCATCAGCACCATTAAACGTGCCGCCAATAAATTTACAGAACTGGATATTCAATCTACCATTGATGAATTGAAAAATACCTTGCTTACCATGAAGGGTGTGGTTTCAAAATTAAATTCAAATGATAACACGCTGGGCAAACTGATGAACAGTAAAGATCTTTATGACCAGATTCAAAAAAACTTAAACAGCCTTGAAACCTTAACAGATGATTTGCGTGTTCATCCAAAAAGATATACGGGTAATATTATCTTTAACAGAAAAGATAAAACAGGACCTCTAACTTCGCCAACACCGAAAGATTCAGCAGCCAATAAAGGCAATTAATGATTAATCGTTTTACTTTATTATTTTTTATTGCACTGTTTTTTTGTGGAATAAATTTTCTGCAGGCACAATCATTGCCCAATGCCCCAAAAACAAATACAACAACTGCCGACGATAGTTTACGGGTAATAGAAATTTTACCCGGTGTTCGCAAATTGGAAATGCTGAGGATAGATGACTCCACTGAATTGCAAATCTTAGCCGGCAATGTAAAATTGAAACAAGGAAGTACGTATATCGATTGTGATAGTTGTGTAATAAATAATCGTACAAAAATATTTGAAGCTTTTGGTAAAGTACATATCAATGACAGCGATACGGCACATGTTTACTCCGACTATCTCCGTTATTTTCAGGATAAGCGTCTGGCTTTTTTAATTGGCAATGTAAAACTTACCGATGGCAAAGGCGTATTGACTACTCCAGAATTGGAGTATGATGTAAATACGAAGATTGGTATCTATAAAAAAGGCGGAAAGGTGGTAAACAAAAAAACAGTTATCACCAGCCAGGAAGGATTTTATTATACAGATTTAAAAGATGTGTATTTTAAAAAAGATGTAGTATTAAAAGATCCTGCCTATGATATAAAGACAGATTCGCTGCTGATAAATACCGAAACACAGATTGCAAGATTTATAGCATACACGTATATAAAAGATAGTAGCGGCAGAGTAATTGAAACCAGCGATGGCTATTATGATTTAAAAAAAGGAAATGCAGAGTTTGGTGGCAGGCCAAAAATTTTCGATAAACAATTTACAGTTAGGGCAGATAGTATTGCTTTTAATGACAGCACCGGCATATCTCAATTCAAGGGCAATGTTGTAATAATTGATACCGTTGAAAAAACAACCATTATTGCTGGTAATGTTTTTCGGGATAACACGAATGAAACATTGCTTGCCACAAAAAAACCATTAATGATTATTAAGCAGGAGAATGATTCAATCTTTATCTCAGCCGATACATTGTTTTCGGGAAGGCTGACGGATTTGTATGCAAAAAAAGATTCGATTGCTAAAGAACTCGTAAAGCAAAAAAAAATTGCTGAATCAATCAAAGCAGATAGCATTGCTAAAAACCGGATTCTTTTAAAAGATTTAGCAAGGATTACCAAAGATTCGGTAACATTCAATTCGGATAGTGTTATAAAACAGAATACAATTATAAAGGATACCACACTTAAAGTAAAGCCACCGGATTTGGGAAGAATAGATAGTGTAATAAAGAAATCCATAACATCCGGCGGAGATACTGCATTCGTAGAAAAAATTACTGGCGTTAGAATTATTGATCTCAATAAAAAAGACAGTACCGGAAAGAAAGATAGTACGAACCGTTACTTTGAGGCATATAGAAATGTCCGCATTTTTTCTGATTCATTACAAGCAGTATGTGACAGCCTTTTTTATAGTTTTAAAGATTCAACCTTCCGGATGTACTATAATCCGATTGTATGGAGTAAAGAAAAAAATCAGGTAACCGGCGATACAATTTTATTATTTACAAAAAATAAAAAAGCGGATCGGTTAAAAGTAATCAACAACAGTTTTTTGGTAAATGAAGTAGAAGCTGGTGTTTTCAACCAGGTAAAAGCAAACCGGATGGATGGCTTTTTTTTCGATGGCAATATTGATTCAGTCCGTGCCAGGGGTCTGGCAGAATGTATTTATTTTTTACAGGATGAAGACAGCGCATATACCGGCATTAATGAATCCAAATCAGATGCAATGGACATCTATTTCAAAGAAAAAGAATTAGATAAAGTTGTTTTCAGAAGTGCAGTCATCGGAACAATCTGGCCTATTAAACAAAAAACCCCCGGTGAAATGCGCCTCCCCTCTTTCCAATGGTATGATAGCCGCAGACCAAAATCAAAAACAGAGTTGTTTGAATAAACTGGTGAATGGTGAGTTGTCAATTGTGAAAGGGTTTCAAAATAAGTGAAGCATACGTTTAATTGAATTTGCAGACTGACAATATCAGGGATTAACTCACAATTCACAACTCACCAATCTCTTTTTTGCATTTCCTTTAAACTTTACTGGCACTATTTTCGTTTCAAGGGTATAAAATTTATTGCCATGAAAAAAATTCTGCCAGCTTTTCTTTCCCTGACTCTTCTGATTTTTTCTTTAACAAGTTTTGCGCAAGACACAGAACCCGTAACAACAACGGTGGATGCAGGATATAAAACTGCAATTGGTATTCGATTAAGTACTGATGCTGCTGTCATAAATAATTCAGTAAGCTTCAAACATTTTTTAAACGATAAATTGGCTATTGAAGCTTTTTTAGCCTTTTCAAATCCGGTTGCGATTGGCGCATTGCTTGAAATACATAATCCATTTGCCGGTACCGCAGGCTTAAAATGGTTTTATGGCGCAGGTGCATATATTGGTTTTGATAATGATAAATTGAAAACTACCGGACGTACACTGATGGGTGCTATGGGTGTTGTTGGTTTGGATTACAAATTTGTATCAGTACCACTTAATCTTTCACTCGATTGGAAACCCGAACTCCATATTATAGATGAAATAAATTTTGAACCTGCAGCAATCGGATTCACTGCAAGGTTTACGTTTGGGAAAAAATAATTTTCAATATCGGTTTCTATTTTCATGCATATTCACAATTGAATGTGCATTTTTTTTAATTGTTTTTGCGGGTTTGTGCGGGAATTCTACTTACATTCGTTTTTTACCAAGGCTTCACATGCTTAAAAAAGAACGTCAGGCATATATATTACATCAACTTAACCTGCATAACAGAGTACTTTCTTCAAGTCTTTGCAGTGAGGTACAGGTATCGGAGGATACCATCCGTCGGGATTTGCACGAACTTGCGGAAGAAGGAAAAATAATCAAAGTACACGGAGGTGCATTATCACAATCGTTCAGCAAATTTCATTTCCCTTCTTCAAATTTTTATTCTCAATCCGGTAAAAATATTATAGCACAAAAAGCAGTGAGCCTGATTCAAGATGGTATGTGTGTATTGACAGGTGGCGGCACTACCATTATTGAAATGGCAAGATGTCTTCCACAAAATTTGAAAGCAACCTTTATTACCGGAAGTATTCCGGCTGTTGTTGAATATTTGAATCATCCCAATATTGAAGTAATAATTATCGGTGATAAAATTTCAAAAAATTCTAAAATAACGGTTGGCCAAGATTCTATAAATCATATTAAACAACTAAAACCCGATTTATGTTTTTTGGGTATCAATGCCCTGGATAATATACATGGAGTTACTGACAATGATTGGGATGTAGTACAGGTAAAAAAAGCAATGATTGAATCTTCACAAAAAACCATTTGTTTAACGATAGCTGAAAAGATTAATACATTTCAACCATTGCGGGTTTGTGGATTAGATAAAATTGATATTTTGATAACGGAACTTGAACCATCGGACACCATCTTAAAACCATTTGTGGAATTAGGGATTAAAGTGATGTAGAAAAACAAAAAAATATTTAACTTGAATTTTATATTTCTTATTTAATAAAAACTACAGCTTATGAGAACGACTCTGCGATTATTCGCTTGGTTACTTATGTTAATTTTCTTTTTGCCAATCTTATCATTTGCACAGGGAAGATCAATATCAGGTACCATTCTTTCAGAAGATGACAACACTCCTTTACAGGGTGTTACGGTTACCAACCGAAATACAAACCTGCGTGTACAAACAAATAAAGTGGGCTACTATACGATAGCGGCAGAAAAAGGCCATGTTCTTGTTTTTACTTATGTAGGGTATACCCGTCAGGAATTATCAGTTGGCGATGAAAAATTAATAAGTATAAAACTTACCCTCGGTATTCAGCAGGAAGGTGAAGTGGTAGTAACAGCGTATGGAATAAAAAGAGAAAAGAAAACAATGGGTTCTTCTATTACAGAAGTAAAAGGAGAAGATATAGCTGCTACCCGGCGTGATAATTTTATTAACTCCTTAGCGGGTCGGGTACCCGGCGCAAGCATTAATACTACAAGTGGTGCACCCGGAGCTTCTACATCTATCATTCTTCGGGGTGGTACATCAGTTGGTTTATCCAATCAACCTTTATTTATTATAGATGGCGTACCATTGGATAATGGAGTTTTGAATCAGGATCCACAAAGAGATAATTTACTAACTCGTAGTACTGCAAACAGAAGCGATGATTTTATGAATCGTGCTGGTGATTTGAATCCTGAAGACATAGAAAGCCTTGTTGTACTAAAAGGTCCGGAAGCGCAGGCATTATATGGTTCGGATGGTGCGAATGGCGCCATTGTAATAACAACTAAAAAAGGAAAAGCTGGTAAAGCAACAGTTACCTACGATAATAGTCTTCGTATTGAACAACTATACCGCTTTCACCAAACACAGACAGTATATGGTAGGGGTAGAAATGGTGTTTCGAATAATGCCGAAGTAACTGCTGTAAATACGGATGCTGCTTTTTCTCCTATTTATTTCGGGCCAAAATTCGCTCCGGGAACACCTATATTTGAAAACGTTCAAAATTTTTTTAAAACAGGTGTTACGCAACAACATAACCTTACAATAGAAGGCGGAAATGAAGGAATGACTTTTCGTTTTAATACCGGTTATACTACACAAGATGGTGTAATACCTAACTCGGGGTTTAAAAGACTTTCTTCAAGATTAACCATGTCTGCCAAGCTTTCAAAAAAATCAACGTTGATTACTTCGGTAAATTATATCAATACAAATGTTGACAAAGTTTCAAAAGGTGTTGGCGGATTTTATCTAACTGCACTTACCTGGCCTTTAGATAACGACATGCGGAATTATTTAAATTCAAGTGGTAACAGAGCGTTGTTATCGCCAACCTTTACAAATATAAATGTCACTACCGGTGCTTTGACCAGTTCTGGTACTACAACCTATGCACAGGAATTTGATAACCCATTTTGGGATGTAAATAAAAATAAAGCTCAGGATAAAACCAATAGGTTTTTAGGAAATGTAACTTATAATTATGATCCAGCAAAATGGCTGTCATTTTCAACAATTATTGGAGTGGATAATTATACAACACAAGGTTTTCAAACTACGCATCCTCAATCAAGATTTGGATTTGCCGGGAATGGATATTATTCACAATATGATTTAATATTCAGGCAGCTTACTGGAAATGTAAGAACCACTTTACGTAAAAACTTTGGTTCAATCCGAAACACATTGACGGTTGGTTTTTATACAGAGGATAATAAAAGAATTGTAAACGCATTTAAAGGTGAACGATTTATTGAACCCGATGTGAATTCAATAAATAATGTAGAGCCGTTAACAAAAGACGCTTCAAACCAGGAACAGAATACAAGGAAGGTAAGAGTGTATGGACAATACCAATTCAACTGGAAAGACATAATTATTCCAACCTTTTCTATGTCTTATGAAGGCACATCAGTCTTGTTATCCCGCATCGTGGATAAAAGCCCCTACTTTACTTTTGGTTCTGGTTCATTGGCGTTTAACATTGGAGAAATGCCCGGTGTAAAAGGAAAAATAAAACAGATCGATTTATTAAAATTACGCACCTCCTATTCTACTTCCGGACAAACAGCGGGTTTACTACCTTATAATATTGATCCACGTTTTCAAGGAGCTACTTCTACCGGCGGAGGATATTTTTATTCATTTACCGGAAATAACTTTGAACTGAAACCACAGTTTACAACCAGTTTTGAATATGGACTTGAAGCTTCATTTTTTAAAAAGAGATTGGGAATAAATGCAACCCGTTATGATAATAAAACAATCGATCAAATATTTTTCCCCAGGGTTTCATATGGTGCAGGGTTTATTCTTAAATATATAAATGGTGGTGATGTTCAAAACAAAGGATTTGAAGTACAACTTACCGGTGTGCCAATTCGTAAAAAAGATTGGGGTTGGGACATAACTGCAAATTTTGACATGTTCCGGAATAAAGTATTAAAACTGAATGCAGGTCCCGGCGGTTATTATGATTCTGATACATGGCTTTATGGTAATCTTCGTTCTCAAACGGGTGTTGGTCGTTCTATTTATGCTTTGTATGGAACCGCTTTTGAAAAAAATATTAATGGTCAGTTAATTATAAACCCGGCTACAGGTTTACCACTTACAACTGCTGCAAGTAGTGCAAATGGATTATTTGTACCAGTTGGTGACCGGGCTCCTGATTTTTCGGTAGGAGTTCAAAATACATTTACGTATAAAGAATTTTCGTTGAGTTTTAATTTAGATATGCGCCG
>JANOFP010000386.1:0-1685 GCA_031413675.1 Bacteroidota bacterium | reverse complement strand
TGCCAGCCAAAAAAATAATAAAAGTTTAAAATTGTTGACTGAAGCAGACCTAAGTATTTGACAAACATTTTTTTTGCAATCATCAGATACAGGTAGTAATTTTAAATAACTTCAATCTTATACTCAAAAATTATATTCCTTTTACTTAGCTTGAGAATGTATGGAAGATTTCAAAATTGTAATTTTTATAATGGCTATCCTGATCAGCCTGACAGCGATTGCTAATAAAAGAAAACTTCCGTTTCCTATTTTGTTAGTTGTAGCCGGGTTGATCATTGGTTTTATTCCGCAATTACCCGAGCTAGAATTGAATCCGGATACTATTTTTGTTATTATTCTTCCTCCTCTTTTATATAATGCAGCTACCAAGACTTCCTGGCATGAATTCAAAACATCCATAAGACCTATATC
The DNA here is from genome assembly GCA_031413675.1 of Bacteroidota bacterium. Classification (GTDB taxonomy): domain Bacteria; phylum Bacteroidota; class Bacteroidia; order Chitinophagales; family Chitinophagaceae; genus VBAR01. The sequence goes on along the minus strand of JANOFP010000386.1, from coordinate 1,274 downwards.
AGCTTTAGCCATAAGCCTGGTTTTTTTTACAACGGTTGCTGTGGCTGTTACAGCCCATTATTTTATTCCGGGGTTTAGCTGGCCCCTTGCTTTTGTATTAGGAGCAGTTGTTTCTCCACCCGATGCAGTAGCAGCATCCGGTATTATTAAAGGATTAGGGCTTAACAAAAAAGTGATTACAATATTAGAAGGTGAAAGTCTTGTGAATGATGCTTCTGCTTTGATTGCATACCGTTATGCAGTAGCAGCTGTAACAACTGGTACTTTTGTATTCTGGAAAGCCGGTCTTCAGTTTTTACTGGTAGCAAGTGTGGGAATCATTATCGGAATTGTTGTCGGCTATTTATTTGTACTGGCGCATAAAAAAATAGAAAATAACCCAGTAGTTGAAACAAGTCTTACGTTGCTGTCTCCATTTGTATCCTACCTGGCGGCGGAGCAGTTCCATATGTCTGGTGTGCTGGCTGTAGTTAGTACCGGGTTGGTTATATCATGGAGATCACCGGAGGTTTTTTCTTACCAGGCAAGAATGAGGGCAAAAGCATTATGGGACACACTGATATTTTTATTACACGGTTTTGTGTTTATACTCATCGGTCTTCAATTGCCTTCTATAATAAAAGACCTGGGTAATTATCCTTTCTCACAGATACTCGGTTATGGTTTACTCATCAGCGCTGTTACAATTATAGTCCGTATCATCTGGGTTTTTGCAGGGGTTTCCTGGCAAAGTTTTTTTCAGAAAAAGAAAACGCCTGCAGATAATTTATCTGTCAGCGATGAGCAGGATAGTACATGGAAAAATGTAATGGTGGTTGCATGGACAGGAACAAGGGGTGTGATATCACTGGCAGCAGCGCTGGCTTTACCATTGGTTTTAGATGACGGAACTGCTTTTCCTAAAAGATATTCCATTATATTTTTTGCTTTTGTGGTCATTTTTGTAACGCTGGTAGTTCAGGGACTCTCACTGCCGCTGCTCATACGCTTACTTAAAATAAAACCGCAGGACAATACCCTTGCGGAAGAAAAAGAATTGCAATTATATCTTGCCAACAGTACACTTCATTTTATCGAAAACGAATTGCCGGTACCATTGGATAATAAATTACAGGAACAGCTAAAAAAGAAATATGAAGTATTGATAAATGAATTGTCGAAGGAAGTACACCGGCACAAAAAAGCAAAACGAAATGACGAACTAATAAAGGCCCCACCTGCCAATGATTTAATAAATGCACAATTAGAGATCAGTAAATTTAAGAGGGAATTAC
>JANOFP010000385.1:0-5115 GCA_031413675.1 Bacteroidota bacterium | reverse complement strand
GATCAGGAGATGATAACAAAGATGATGGAAATGGGTGCCAATGCTTACCTGACAAAAACTACAGATCCTGAAGAAATTTATCAGGCAATCCTCACTTGCATGAACGATGATTTTTATTTTAACGATCTGGTGAATAAAGCGGTACTTCTAAAACTTCAGCATAAAAAAACAGTTCGGCAGTTTTATCCAAACCCGATAAAATTTAATGAGAAAGAATTACGCATATTGAAACTAATCGCCGAGGATAAAACAACTGATGAAATTTCGAAAGAAGTTTTTTTAAGCCCACGTACGATTGAAACAATTCGTCAAAATATGAAGCAGAAAGTAGGGGCCAAAACAATTGCAGGGTTGGTGATGTATGGTATGCGGCATAAATTGTTAGAGTAAGATCAAACCAGGGCATCTTTTCAGATGGATTATAAAATGTCTTTAATTATTTTATCCGGGTAAAATTTTTTAATTAAGCATTTGAACCTTGATTAATCGTTACTTATTTCGGATGCCCGGAACTTCGTTCAACTGCATATTGTAAAAAATCATTCTGTTTCTTTATTCTGTTTTTTAATTATTTGAATAATAAAATGAGCAATATTAACGACACCTATTACGATGGCTTTTACAAACAAATCTGGAAAACAATAATCCCGCCAGAACTTACAGTCAAGGAAACAGATTTTATGATGCAATATTTTAATCTGCTACCCGGTAACCGAGTGCTGGATTTAATGTGCGGTTATGGTCGTCATTCATTAGCACTTGCTAAAAAAGGAATAGAAGTAACAGCAGTTGATAATTTGCCTGATTATATAAATGAGCTGAAGGAAAATGCCGAGACAGAAAAACTGCCGGTAAAAACGGTTTTAAATGATGTGATTGGGTTTCAACCAGAAGGCAAATATGATTTAGCAATTTGTATGGGTAATAGCCTTCAGTTTTTTAATAAAGAAGAACTGATGAAATTGCTTGCTACAACTTCGTTACATTTAAAACCTGGTGGCCATTTTCTAATCAATACGTGGAGCATTATGGAAATTGCCGTAAAGCAGTTTAAAGAAAAATCGTGGACAATCGTGGATGATTTGAAATTTCTGGTTGATTGTAAATTTCTTTTTCCCTCCAGCCGTATAGAAACAGAACACCAGATAATAGCTCCCGATGGAACTACAGAAATAAAAGAAAGTGTAGATTATATCTGGAGCTTGAATGAAATGGAAACAATGCTTGGCCAGTCCGGTTTGAAAATGAAAGAAGTATTCAGCATTCCGGGACGAAAAAAATTTACACTTGGCGAGCCGAGAGCATATATTGTGGCAGAAAAAGTATAATTGGGTAATGACATAAAAATAAATACTCAAAGCGTTTAGTATTTTTTTTTAAATCGAAGTCTTCTGTTGGGAAAAAATCTGTTGGCAAATTGAATTTTACAATTTGCAAATTCCATGTAATTTTAGTTTCATATGCGGAAAAAACTTTTTTTAATATTGCTTTTGTTTATCGGAGCAAAATCATTTGCTCAAACATGGGCAGATAATGTAGCACCTATTATTTTTTCAAAATGTGTAAGTTGCCATCGTCCGAATAGTATTGCTCCGTTTTCGTTACTCACTTATACCGATGCATTTAATAACCGAAATTCAATAAGTGGAGCTATAACAGCGAAGCATATGCCACCATGGCCGCCGGATGATAACTATGTTCATTTTACGGATGCAAGAATTTTAACTACAGCTCAAATAAGCATAATTGTTAATTGGGTAAACGCTGGAGCTCCTTCAGGAAATTTATCAACGGCACCAGCTGCACCACCACCCGTTGCAAATCAGTTAGGTATTGTCGATGTTGTTTTGCGAATGCCAAACTATACAAGTACAGCTGCTACCGGAGACATTTATCAATGTTTTGTTTTGCCATTACGGTTAGGAGTTGAAAAATATATTTCAGCTGCAGAAATTATTCCTGGAAATAACTCCATAGTTCATCATGTATTATTATATCAGGATACTACCGCTAATCATGCCGCACAACAAATTGATAATGCTACACCAGAACCCGGCTATACAAGTTTTGGAGGTATAGGTGTAAATAGTGCAGTACTGCTGGATGCATGGGTGCCGGGCAATGTAGTAAGAAAATCACCTGTACAATTTGGAAGAAAAATATATGCAAACTCAGATCTGGTAATGCAGATACATTACCCTGCAGGGAGCAATGGCATAGTGGATAGTACCAAAGTACGGTTGTATTATAATAGTAATCCAGCTCCCCGGGAAATAAGAATCGAACCCATATTGAATCATTTTGCACCTACTCTTATAAATGGCCCGATAAATATTCCACCCAATACAACCAGAACTTATGATGAACAATTCATGATTCCTCTTTTTTTTAAAGCAAGTGTTTTATCGGTTGCACCACATATGCACCTGATAGGTGAGAAAATAAAAGTCTGGGGTAATAAAATCAATGGTGATACCATCCGGATGATAGATATTCCGCATTGGGATTTTCACTGGCAGGGTTCTTATTATTTTCAAAAACCGGTAGTAGTAGATCCAGGTACTACCTTGAAAGCAACAGCGACTTACAATAATACGGCTACAAATCCACACAATCCGAACAACCCACCACAAACAATAACACTGGGAGAAGCCACAACGAATGAAATGATGTTAGTGTATTTTGCATTTACAGCTTATCAACCCGGCGATGAAAATATTATTTTGGACAGTTCATTGTTAGTTACCCCGACATCTAACTTAAATATAATTGTAAGACAGTTAAAGGTTTTTCCAAATCCTGCGCAATCCTATATACAATTTGAAAACCCTAAGCAACATAAAAAAGGGATTCTTTCTGTTTGGAGTATCGATGGTCGTAAAGTGCATGAAGAAGATATAACGCATTTGCATTTTGTAAATATTTCAACCCATCATCTGCCTGCTGGTGTATATAATATCTATCTGCGTACTGCGGATGAGATTTTTAGTGATAAAATAATTGTACAGCATTAAGTAATAAATGTAGAGTATGGTTTTGTGAAAAAACAATAATTACCTGGCGCCGGATTTACGATCGAATTTGTTATCTGAACAAAAAACCCCGACAATTAAGTCAGGGCTTTTTTATTACTACTGTTATGAGAAAAAAAATTTTGAAGAAAAGATTTTAAAAAATAGAAAGTTGATTGTTGGGAGAGTGTCGTTTTTGATCTTTCATTGGATTTGGAAATAACTTTCTGGACGGTTTTAGGACAATTGGATAGGAGTAAAACGATTCATCTTATCAATCAACTTTCTGAAACAAAACTAAGGGCAGAGTCATCTGTTAACAAGAGCATAACTGCCCGTTTTAACATTTTCAGATTATACGGTGTCTATCGTAAGTTTCCTCATAATGTTGCAAATGATTTAAGAATTAAAATCGTAGTGGTACTTTCTGCAATTACTAAATTAAGTACTTCCCCTATGGTATATGTTACAGGATTTTTCCACCTTGCATTCAGAAAGAAATCCAATTTAATTTTTTATTTAATATCCATTTCAATGAAAAACCCAGAATCAAACGTAGTAATTAAAGTAGCCATCGCCGATGATCATACGATCTTCCGTGCCGGTGTAAAAACATCTCTCTCTGCACGAAAAGATATTCAAATGGTGGCAGAAGCTGAAAACGGCATGCAACTATTAAATTTATTAAAACATATACAGCCCGATGTTGTCTTATTAGATATACATATGCCGGTACTGGATGGTTATGCTACCTTACCTGAAATAAAGAGATTATACCCGCAGATAAAAGTAGTAATGCTGAGTATGAATAATGATCATTCCATCATTAGCCGAATGATGGAGATAGGAGCCAATAGTTATTTAACTAAAGAAGCAGGAGCCGAAGGCATCTATGAAGCAATCCGTGGTGTGTATGAAAATGAATTTTATTTTAATGACCTTACCAATAAAGCATTGCTGAGTGGTTTGCGCACCAAAACAAATGCGCCGCCTGCTATGGCTGATGTACACTTAAGCGAAAAAGAAATAACGATACTGAAACTGATGTGCGAAGAAAAAAGCACAAAGGAAATTGCCGACATGGTTGATCTTAGCCCACGTACAATTGAAGCTATCCGTGATAAACTGAAAACAAAAACCGGAACCAAATCAATGGCGGGTTTAGTGATGTATGCAGTGAAGGCCGGGATTGTTGAACAGCCACATGCATAATAAAAATTTTTATTTTATAAATAGGAATGCCACCGAGGAGGTGGCATTTTTTTTAAGATAAATCACAAACCGAATTTAGCAGTTGTGAGTTTAGCAAAAACTTTCCTATCAATCCTCACATAAAAATTTTCATCACCTATATGTACCACATAAAAAGGCATAAATGGCGATAATGATTCCCTACAGGGTTTCCAGACCAACACTGGACTAATAGATACTGTGTTTTTAAAAATTTTAATCGGGGCATCATCGCCAGTATTGAATTTAATATCTATTGCTTTTAGAATTTCATTTTTTGTAAGGGGTTCAAATAAAAGTGGCTTATCGGCTTTTGGTGTATAGGATGCTTCTCTGAAATTTCCATACCGGGCATCATTGCTGATTAAGGAATAAATATTTTTAGTAATATCAGTTACCGGAGTGAGATAGTAATATTTATTCTTATGTCCTAAGTGCTTGACAAGAACAGGAGTGCCGGGTTGGATGTATTTCTTACTTTCTTTCTTTACTCCGGAAATTCTTTTTAAAACTGTTTTATTAAATGCTGCAAATGCCAGCTCTGTTATTTTTTTTGAATTGATAATTTCTTTTCCATCGAAGAGGCTTTTCTTAAATTGAATATTTTTATTTTCTTTTGATGAGGGTTCCGGGTCACAGACTGCAATAAATTTTCCAATCCAACGGCTTTGGTCCGAGCCATCGCCAAACACTCCAGTCATATATTCTTCAAACCAGGTTCTGCCGGCTACTATTGTAATCGAGGATCTTCCACCTGCACAGCCATCGGCTTTTAAATGTTGAATTGTTCCATCAGTTCCTGATAAGGCCGGAGCAGGGTTATGAACTAAAAAAATAAGGTTGTCAATATTGTACGTATTATCTGTTGAACTTG
>JANOFP010000384.1:0-12383 GCA_031413675.1 Bacteroidota bacterium | reverse complement strand
ATATTCCTTACTGCTGCCTCCCGTAGGAGTCGGGCCCGTGTCTCAGTGCCCGTGTGACTGGTCGTGCTCTCACACCAGTTACTGATCGAAGGCTTGGTGGGCCGTTACCCCGCCAACTACCTAATCAGCCGCACAGCCATCATTAAGCGCCGGAGCTATAATAATAAAGTGATGCCACCTCATTATATTACGGGGTATTAATCCAAGTTTCCCTGGGCTATCCCCCACTTAAAGGAAGGTTCTGTACGTGTTCCGCACCCGTTTGCCGGTCGCCAGCATCTGTATTGCTACAAACCTGCTGCCCCTCGACTTGCATGTATTAAGCCTGCCGCTAGCGTTCATCCTGAGCCAGGATCAAACTCTCCATTGTAAAAGAGATTGATACTGACTTTTTAAAATTCTCAAGAGAAAATTAAATTGTCAAATCGAATGTATTTTGCTTGACTTACCTTGATCCCGATAAGAATCGGGATGCTGTTGTTTCCTAACTTTCAAAGATCTTGTGGATTTTACCGCCACCCTTATTTCAAAGGGAGTGCAAAGGTAAGAGCCGTATAATTACTGCCAAAATTATTTACTATATTTTTTATAGTTTTTGACCTGATATTCAATTTGTTTTGTGAAGAACTTGATCGTTTTTTTTAAACGGGATGCAAAAATAAGGGTATCATATTTACTGACAAATTTTATTATCCTTTTTTGTTCACAATTTTATAAACATTTTTAAATAAACCGATTCAGAGAACTTCCCTTTTTTTTATTTAGGGGTTGCAAAGATAAGTGTGTGGACTTTGTAACCAAATGTTTTTTTAGATTAAGAGAATGAGAATGAATAAAATCCTTTACAGGCTTATGTTTCACCCGTAAAACAATTTTTATTGAATAATTTTTCCGGGATAATCTACACTAAAAAGAAATAACCCATGAGGAGGAACAGCAAAACTTGCTTTTGTGCAATCTTTAGATTCTATTATTACCTTAAACTGAGAAAGGTTTATTTTATTTCTTCCAACTAAAAGCATAGTTGCAGTTAATGCTCTTACCATTCCTCTTAAAAATCGATTGGCTTTAATCCTGTAAACTAAATTATCCTGCTCGATTTGCCACTCACTCTCAATTATGTTACAATGGAAACTTTTAACCTGAGTATTTCGCTTTGAAAAAGAAGTGAAGTCTGAATAACCTTTAACAATAGATGCAGCCTCTTTTATAAGTTCAATATCTATTTTGTAAGGAAAATAAAATGCTCTATCATTTAAAAATGGGTTTTTTGATTGGTAGATATAATACTTATACTCTCTGCTAATTGCATCAAATCTGCAATGTGATATTTCACTGACCAGGGAAACATTTTTCAACACTATATCAGCCGGTAATATTGCATTTAGACTATATAGGATGTCCGAATTTATTTGGGTATCAAAATCAAAATGGAAAAAGTTTTGAAGTGCATGAACACCTGTATCAGTTCTGGAAGAACCGGTAAGATTTATTTTAATCTGAAAGAAAATCTCAAAAGCTTTTTCAATTTCAGCTTGAATGGTATTGGCATTCTGCTGCACTTGAAATCCACTATACCTTGTCCCTTTATATGAAACTTCGAGAAAATATCGCATTATAAAAAGATTATCTCAGCATAGCCTTAAACCTGTTTTGAAAATACTCATCTTTCAATTCAGAAATTAAGGAGTTAAAGTTCTCAAGATCTGAAACATGTTGGTAAGACGCATCAAAGAAATTGTATTTACCATTATCGTTTAAAAACAAGGTACTGAGATTTTTTATTTGTGAAGTCGTAAAACATTTGGTTTTAAAAATCTTTTTAGCCTCTAAAATCATATCATCATCTTTTACTTCACTTGCCATTCTCTTTCGTAGTATAAAAAAATCTGTTTCGTCGCCAATTGATTGACAATTATTTTTTTCGACAGTTTGATTTTGTTTTACTACTAATTGTTCAATTTCTTTTTCCTGACTTTTCTCTTTGACAACTTGTTTAACTGTATCTGTTATTTCCAAGAATTTTTTGCTGTCTTTTATTTCAGGAGGGTTGCTAATAGCTATCTCTTTAGTTGGAGGAATTAATATTCTGATTGTATCCTTTGATCCATTTGAATATTCATCAATAAAAATAATTCCAAAACCTTCAGTGGTTGAGCTTTCTGATTTTAGAATTACTTGTGATTTTTTATAGACTTCGCTATTAACTTGTGATTCAACTTCAATTCTAGATTTTATTTCCTCATTTACCTTAACAGGTAGTTCGGTTTTTTCTATTACAACAGGTTTTACTTCTTCTATTTCCACTTTCTTTTCCTCTTTTTTTTCAATAGGTTGTAGAACAACTTCCTTGGCAATAGTATCTTTTTTGACTTCCTTTTTTACTACTACATCTGCTTTTTCTAATAAAGTAGAATCATCCGACGCCTTTGCTAAAATTTGAGTAAAGACCGATTCATCTTTCTTCATGAATTCTTTTTTTACTTCGGCAACAGGAAATTCAGATAAATTCATATTGACAGAGAGTGTTTGTAAATCAAAAAGTCCCCAACCCCTTTCAGTAAAATTTTTTAATACATATCCATGATCATTCCCATTTATTGGCACAGAAAATTTTTGCTCAATAGATTTACTTCCAGTAAATCCAATAGAAAAATTATAGCTAGTATCACGTAATCGAGGTAATATTAAATAGCCTTTTGATGCAGAGCTATAAATCTTATCATTCATTTTTAAATAAAAAGGGAGTTCTGCCTCAGATTGAATATAAAGAAAATAGACTTTTTGCGAAAAAGATATTATACAAATATTAATCAGGAAGAAAATCAGAATTAATCTTTTCATTATTGCATGGGTTTATTGTGACAAAGTTAGAAGAAAAAAGGCTACAACAACTTGTTAAATAGGTAACCTTTCATATAATAATTGCGTCAGGTATTGACTGCAGTTCTAAATTTGCAGCCAATAAAATTTCTATATGAAAAAAAATGTTTTTGTTTTTATATTGATGAGTTTTGGGATTACTGCATCCACTCAAGAAACTGCAGTAGATACAACCTGGAAAAAAGAGTATAGAGAAACTGCTGAGAAAATAAATAACCTCATACATACTAAGCTTGAAGTGAAACCTGATTTTAGCAAATCGTATTTATATGGAAAGTCGTGGCTTACACTTCGGCCTCATTTTTACCCCACTGACTCCTTACAACTGGATGCAAAAGGTATGACCATAAATAAAGTTGCTCTTCTAAAAGGAACTCGGCAAGTGCCTTTAAAATACGAATACGATGATTGGAGCCTTCGAATCAAGTTAGATAAAACCTATAAATCATCAGAATCATATACTATATATATAGACTATACTGCAAAACCAGATGAGTTTCAGGCAAAATATGGCACAGATGATTTCCTGGGAATAAAAGGGATGTATTTTATTAATCCTAAAGGTGAAGTGAAAAACAAACCAACGCAAATATGGACTCAAGGTGAAACTGAAAACAATAGTGCATGGTTCCCAACTATTGATAAAACAAACCAAAAAACAACACAGGAGCTTAGTGTAACTGTAGCAAATAAATATGTAACTCTTTCAAATGGTAAATTAACAAGTCAAAAGAAAAATACAGATGGCACAAGAACTGATTATTGGAAAATGGATTTACCTCATGCTCCTTATTTATTTTTTCTTGGTGTTGGTGAGTATACTGTTATAAAAGATTCCTGGAAAGGAAAAGAAGTTAATTACTATGTGGAACCTGAATATGCTTCTGTTGCAAAAAAAATATTTGGCAACACTCCAGAAATGATAGGTTTCTTTTCAAAAATTACAGGTGTTGATTATCCATGGGTGAAGTATTCACAGATTACAGGACGTGACTATGTAGCCGGAGCAATGGAAAATACAACGGCTACCATTCATCAGGAAAGTGCTCAACAAGATGCAAGAGAATTAGTAGATGGGAATATTTGGGAAAGTACGATTGCACATGAATTATTTCATCAGTGGTTTGGAGATTATGTAACGAGTGAAAGCTGGAGTAATCTTACCCTGAATGAATCATTTGCTGATTATAGCGAAATGCTTTGGGCAGAATATAAATATGGTAAAGATGCAGGAGATGCAGAAAATTATTCAGGAATGCAAAACTATTTGCAAAGTGGTAGTGAGAATAAAAATCTTGTACGTTTTAATTATGCAGATAAAGAAGATATGTTTGATGCAGTAAGTTATCAGAAAGGTGGAAGGATTTTACATATGCTTCGCAATTTTATTGGCGATGATGCATTTTTTAAATCACTCAACAATTATCTTACTTCTAATAAATTTAAATCTGCAGAAGCACATCAACTCCGTCTTGCATTTGAAGAAGTAACCGGAAGAGATTTAAATTGGTTTTTCAATCAATGGTATTTTGGTAGCGGCCACCCTAAACTTGATATTAATTACAGCTATGATGAAAAAACCAAAAAAGCAAAAATTGTAGTGAAGCAAACACAGGTTGGCGATAAAATTTTCAGATTACCTGTTGCGGTTGATATTTATTATGGCCCTGCTAAAACAAGAAAAAATATTTGGGTTGAAAACCGGGTTGATAGTTTTTATTTTGATGCCGCTACCAAGCCTGACCTAGTAAACTTTGATGGTGATAAAATTTTACTTGCAGCAAAAAAAGAAAACAAAACATTAGAAGAATATATTCATCAGTATAAATATGCAGGCAATTATGTGGACAGAAGAGAAGCGATTGCTTTTGCATCTAAACATTTAGACGAACCGAAGGCTCTTGAATTTTATAAGATTGTTTTGAAAGATCAATACCATGGGTTAAGAAATTTTGCCATGACCGAAATTCGTCTAGAAGATGAAAATGTAAAAAAAGTTCTGGAACCAATCTTTCTTGATCTTGCCCAGCATGATAAGAAATCAACTGTAAAGGGAATTGCGATATTAAAATTGAGTGAATATAAAAAAGTAGAATATGCACCTTTATTTAAGTCAGCGACAAACGATTCTTCGTATACAGTTGCCGGACTTGCATTAAATGCTTTGCTTGAAGTGGACAATACAGCGGCACTAAAAATTTTAATAGAATTGGAAAAGCAACCAGCGAAAGGTGTATTGAAAGAGTCCATCGCAACTGTTAAAGCAAGTTCCGGTGATGAAAGCCTTGCCGAAGAAATGATTGGAAAATTTGCTGCTATGCCAATTTCGCAGGCAAAGTTTGAAGCATTAAATTCCTTAACTGTTTATTTGATTGCATTAAAAAATACAGACAAAGCTAAATGGGGAGTGGAAGAAATAATAAAACTCCGTGATGAAGTTCCGCCTCAGTTCCGTACTCAAACAGATCCTTTTATTAATGGCGAAGTTCTTTTAACTATTCTTAATAAAAAAGAAGAAGCTCTGAAATCAGATGTAACAAATGTTGGATTAAAAGCAATCATTGATTTGATCAAATCAAAATTACCAGCAGATATAAAGAAGGGGTTTGCCCCCGTACCATAAAAGGGTGAAATGAAATTTAGCAAAATATAAAAAAGCGACCCGTCTGAGGCGGATCGCTTTTCTTTTAAATATTTTTTTCTTTTACCAACTTCCTCCTGCCCCACCTCCACCAAAACTTCCACCACCAAATCCTCCGAAACTTCCACCTCCACTACTTCCACCGCCACCACCACCGCCTGACCATCCACCAGCGCTGCCCCAAAAAATTGGCCCCCATGCATCATGATATCCTCTTCGTGACATCATGCCACCGCCACCTTTTTTCCCTCTTGATGAAATAACAAATAAGATGATTAGAATTAAAATAATAGTTCCAATAATATTTTTTGGCTTTTTTCCTTTTCCATAACCAGCCGGTGCTTTATACTCACCCGCAGCTGCTTTTATTATTGCATCTGTAGCTTCATCAAATCCTCTGAAAAATTCTTTGATTTTAAAATTTGGAATGATTTCTTCCTCAACAATATATTTGGCCGTAATATCAGGGATTGCTCCTTCCAGCCCACGGCCTGTTGCGATGTAGGCATCTCTTTTTCCTTCGCCTCCACCCGTTGAAATAAGTATGACTATTCCATTATCAAAATTTGCCTGGCCACCAACTCCCCATGTTTCACCTATTGCTCTCGAAAATTCATTCGCATCATATCCTTTTAAACCTTCAACGATTACAATTGCAATTTGATTGGATGTACTGTCATTATACTTCTGTAGCTTTTGTTCAAGAAATTCTTCCTGCTGTGCTGTAATCAATCTTGCTTTTGTAAAATCATGAACAAGACCTTCTGTTCTGGAGGGTTTTGATGGAATAGCTTTTTCAATTTGTGCATTTACACAAACTGAAAAGAATATAAAAAGTATAAAGAAAAAATTTTTCATTGTTATTTACCAAACACAATATCGTCCGGCAGTTCATTTTTATCGGTATCGTTGTTGTAGGGAAAATGTTTATTTAATACGGTGCCGATATCCACTACCACTTCACGAATGCCTTCTGCATAACTTTTATCCTTAAATCTGCTAATCATTTTTTCAACTTCAGCATTCCAGTATGCATGGCCAACTTTATTGTGAATACCTTCATCGCCAAAAACAGCAAGCTGACGATCTTTCACTGCAACGTATATTAAAACTGCGTTGTGATCATCTGTCTCATCCATTTCAAGATTGAAAAAAATTTCAGCGGCCCTGTCTAATGCGTCCATGTATCTGCATTTACTTTCAACAAATACACGTACCTCACCACTGGTCATACGTTCTGCTTGCCGAATAGCATTTGCAATACGATCCTTTTCTTCTTTACTGAAGAATTCTTTATTTTTTTGCCAGGGAAAAAGCTTCATTATTTTTTCTCCATAATATTTTCAGGAATGGCAGGTGCTTTTTGTGAGCCTTCGTCTGCTTTGAATCCTTCTTTTACTTTAAACCCAAACATACCGGCAAAGATGTTCATCGGGAATGAACGAACTTTAGTATTATACGAATTTATAACTCCGTTAAAATCATTTCGGGCAGCATTAATCCTGTTCTCCGTCCCTTCTAATTGAGTCTGTAGATTTCGGAAGCCTTCGTTCGATTTAAGGTTGGGATAATTTTCTACCACAACCATTAAACGTTGCAAGGCACCGCTTAATTCGCCTTGAGCAGATTGAAATTTTTGGATGTTATCAGTAGTGAGATTTGCAGGATCTACTTTTACTGTACTTAAGTTTTTGTACCGGGCTTCTATTGTCTGAATAAGTGTTTGTTGTTCAAAAGTTGCTTCACTTCTTACCGCATTCACCAGATTCGGAATAAGATCGGCACGGCGCTGATAAGAACTTTGCACATTACTCCACATGTTTTTTACTTTTTCATCCTGTTTTACCAATCCATTATATCCTCCGCAACTCCATGCGCCTAAAACAAGTACAAGTCCGAGAATAATAAGTAAGCTCAAATTACGTGTCCCTTTCATTTTTTTTAAGTTTTAATGAATGATAAAATTACATGTTTTAGCAGTTCTTCAGAATAATTTTCGGTGAATATCTTTTAATCATCCGTTAACAGCGGTAGGAATCGGTAAAAAATGACCGAACTTAGTAAAGTTGAATGCTCACAATGGCATGACTTTGGAGTAAAACATAAAAAATATTAAACATGCTGTTACTTCTGTACAGATTTTTTTTAAAAGTACTTGTGTTCTCAGTTTTACTACTGGTTAATTGCAAAAAGAATAACAATAGCTCAGGGCCAACAATTCCACCATCCACTGTTGAAATTAAAGACAGTGTTTTAGTAAATGGATTGCAATATCCCTGGGAAATTTTATGGGGACCTGATAATTTTATCTGGATGACAGAACGTGGTGGTAAGATAAGCCGGATAAACCCAGCAAACGGTGTAATTATTCCAGTTATAACGATTGCAGATGTAGTTTCAAATGGTGAAGGTGGTTTGCTTGGGATGGTGCTTCATCCAAATTTTCCTACTACTCCATATGTTTTTATCGGATATAATTATAATAACGGTAGTGGCTACAAAGAAAAAATTGTTCGCTATATTTATACAGGTACCACTTTAAATTCCCCAACAATTATTCTTGATAACATCTCTGCATCAAGTATTCATAATGGCTGCAGGCTGGTAATCAGTCCCGACTTGAAATTATTTATTACAACAGGCGATGCATCTAATCAATTGCTGCCGCAAAATATTTCTTCACCAAATGGAAAAATTTTAAGAACCAATTTGGATGGAAGTATTCCTTCGGATAATCCCATACCTGGAAATCCGTATTGGAGTTATGGTCATCGCAATCCACAAGGATTGGTTTTTGCAAACAATATTTTATATAGCAGCGAACATGGGCCTAACAGTGATGATGAAATAAACTTAATTGAGAAGGGAAGAAATTATGGATGGCCAACTGTATGGGGCTATTGCGATCTGGCAGCCGAACAAAGTTTTTGTACAGCCAATAATGTAAAAGAACCTATTAAAACCTGGACACCCACAGCTGCCGTTTGTGGGTTGGATTATTATAACAACAATCTTATCCCTCAATGGAAAAATTCATTAATACTTGTTTCGTTAAAGGATTCAAGATTTTATCAAATGAAATTAAATCCTTCATTCAATATTATTACAGAAACCAATGAATTTTTTGTCAATAAATATGGAAGGATGAGAGATGTATGTGTCGCCCCCGATGGAAAAATATATATTGCTACCAGCAACGGAAATAATAATGACAGGCTGATTGTGATTGATAAAAAATAATTACTACATCGAATACTTTAGTCTGCTTTTCTGATACAAACAAAATTATGCTCTTCTACTTTCTGATTATTGTAAAAAACACCATTGTACCAATAAATAGTAACTCCCTGTGTACCGTTTGCTTCCGTTGATGACCAGATGGTTCCTTTTTCTTCTACATTAAATTTATTTTTAAATCCATAAATAATTTCAGTTTCATTTTTTGAAGGCAGGTACCAGTCTTCCCTACCTCCATCTTTTGCATCGCTGCAACGTTTGGCTGCGTAAGGCTTGCCTTCAAATCCACTGTTCTTTCCAACTGCTACAACAATTGCTTTTGTATTTGCTGCTCCATCTGTTTCGCTTTTAGCTGCTTCCAACGCAATTTCTTCATAACCGCCCCACATTATTTTTCCTTTGGATGTCATATCCAACACCTCATATTTTTTTCCATCATGTAGAATCGGAATTATTATTTGAGCATTAATAAATAAGGGCAAATAAAATACAACCGCTGATATTAAAAATATTTTTTTCATACAACTCAATTTTTATTTTATGTTATAAAATGAAATAGTTGAAAAATATTTCATTCGTACGATTGATAAAAGGTATGATAAATTTATCATTCGTATTAAAAAGAAATTACTTCTTAACCCTTTACTGCTGCAATACCCGGCAACACTTTTCCTTCAAAATATTCAAGCATCGCACCACCACCTGTGCTTACATAACTTACTTTATCCGTAAACCCAAATTGGTTAATAGCAGCAACAGAATCGCCACCACCGACTAATGAGAATGCTCCTTTCTGAGTGGCATCAGCTATAGCTATAGCAATACATTTTGTGCCGTGCTGAAAATTATGCATCTCAAAAACACCCATCGGACCATTCCATAATATTGTTTTTGAATGTTTGATTACATTACTAAACTGTTCACATGCATTGGGGCCAATATCCAATCCCATCCATCCATCCGGAATCTGATTGCTTGGTGATGCAGATATTTTAGCATCGATAGCAAATTGATCTGCTATAATCGAATCGGCTGGCAGATGAATATTCACTCCTTTTTCTTCCGCTTTTTTTAAAATATCAAGTGCAGTATCCATTCGTTCTGCTTCGCATAATGAATTTCCTATTTTTCCTCCACCGGCTTTCATAAAAGTATAAGCCATGCCACCGCCAATTATAATATCGGTAGCACGTTCCAATAAATTTTCGATAATAAGAATTTTATCAGAAACTTTTGCACCACCAATAATTGCGGTAAAAGGTTTTTCAGAATTATGCAAAACTTTTTCTGCTGCTTTTACTTCGCCTTCCATTACAAATCCAAAAAATCGTTTATCAGCCGGGAAAAATTTTGCAATCACAGCTGTGGATGCATGAGCCCGGTGTGCTGTACCAAAAGCATCATTCACCCATACATCACCCATTTTACTTAGTTTTTCTGCAAATGCTTCATCACCCTTTTCTTCTTCTTTATAAAAACGGAGATTCTCTAATAACAAAACCTCACCGGGGCGCATCATGCCCGATGTAAGATGCGCCTGCTCACCAATACAATCATCGGCAAAAAGAACAACAACACCATCCAACAATTTACTTAAATGGTTTACAATATGCTTTAAAGAATATTTTTCTTTTGGTCCATCCTTTGGTCTTCCAAGATGGCTCATAAGTATTACTTTACCCCCTTCCGATAAAATTTTTTTAATCGTTGGAACTGCAGCAGTCATTCTTGTATCATCCGTGATTTCGTACTTGTCATTTAACGGAACATTAAAATCAACACGGATAAGTACTTTTTGATTTTTAAAATTAAAGTCAGAAAAATTTTTCATGTAGTAAATATAATTATAGAAGTTAATTTAATGTTGGCTCAAAATTAATATCTATTGGCTTTAAATCGATCATATGGCAATTTTTACAAAAATCAGGTGGTTCATTTTTGTACCATAGAGCTCTGAATTGCCTGTACTCCTTACTATTCAAACTTTGCATCATGGAAGTTTCAAATACATTTCCAAAATTTAATTCCTTCGGAAATGGCTTTGCACAACAGGGAGTCATATACCCATCCCAACTTACATAAAAATGATTCCAAACCAAATGACATTTCTGAAACTGATTTTTCGATTTTAAATCCCAAACAGTCAGGTTTACCTTTTTTAAATTATTTGCAAGCTGGTAAGCGGCTTTTAATTCATTTTTAAAATCATCTTCATAAAAAATATTGTAATAAGAAATATCCAGTGTTGTGATAGCGGCAATATTTACCGGCGTAATGTTTACATCATCCACACCCAGTTCCGATGCAAGGCGTACGATATCTTTCATTTGTTTATAATTTTCTTTTACGGCTACAAAATTAAATAGCACTGCAACCTGATTTGCTTTACAAATTTTTATAATTTTCTTTGTCATGTCAATAAAAAAATTATAATCACTTTTTAAGCGTACCGCTTCATAAATTTTTTCAGTTCCATCTATCGATATTTGTACTGTATCCAGATAAGGTGCTAATCTTTCTATATAATTTTCTGCACCGGGTATATGTGCATTGGTGGAAACAAAAGTTTGAATTCCTTTGTTTTTTGATTTTATATAAGCAAGCGTTTCTTCTAATTTTTTAAATAACAAGGTTTCGCCCAAACCCGTTAATCCAATTGAATCGGTGTAGGGAGCTACTTCATCAATTACTTTTTTCATTTTATCAAAATCGATAGTTCCTTTTGCCATGGCATGACCATAGGCATATTCCCGGGGGCAGGTAATGCAACCAAGATTGCAATGGTTGGTAACTTCAAACATGATTGAAGAAGGATAGGCAACTTTTGTGCTTTTGAACAGGTTTAAAAAAAATGCATGAAATTTATTGAATGAATACCAGAAAAAATTAATACCACCCGGAAGTTTGTGTAACCGGTTAATAATTTTTTTAAGTCTTCTTCTATTCAGCTTATACGCCATCTTATTTCCGGGTATTAAGAATTTAATTTTATAAAAATAAAAAAAGTCTGAGCATTCGTTCAGACTTAGTTTATCACTTTATTTCAAATTATTTATTTCATCAATTTGGCAAAATAATTTACAGTGCGGACTAATTGGCTTACATAGCTCATTTCATTATCGTACCAGCTAACCGTTTTTACCAATTGTTTATCGCCAACCGTTATTACTTTGGTTTGTGTAGCATCAAACAAAGAACCGAAGTGAATACCAATTACATCACTGCTTACAATTTCATCTTCGGTATAACCAAAGCTTTCATTGGCGGCAGCTTTCATGTCCGCATTTATTTGTTCGGCTGTTACCGTTTTATTTAATATGGAAGTTAGCTCGGTTAGCGAACCGGTAATAACAGGTATTCTTTGTGCACTGCCATCTAATTTTCCTTTTAACTCAGGTAACACCAAACCAATGGCTTTAGCAGCACCGGTACTGTTAGGAACGATATTAGCTGCTGCCGCCCTTGCCCTGCGAAGATCACCTTTGGGATGAGGGGCATCTAATGTATTCTGATCATTGGTATAAGCATGTATCGTTGTCATGATACCTGCGGCTATACCATAATTATCATTCAATACTTTGGCCATGGGTGCAAGACAGTTAGTAGTGCAGGAAGCACAGGA